>NZ_JBEOWY010000011.1:0-199149 GCF_040296285.1 Kitasatospora sp. NPDC002227 | reverse complement strand
CGTGAACGTCCTGTGGGCCCTCATACGCGACCGGAGGTGCTACCAAGTCACACTCCCGGCGGCCGAGACGGCTTGACAAGCGACATTAGGAAGCCACGAGCCGTACGCGATCGCCGCAGAGTTTGGTCATGTCGTCGATGTCCGACGTCAGCAGGACGACCGGTCGCTGCTGCCGCACTGCCATCTCGGCCACTGCCGCGTCGATCGCGTACTTGTGGCCGTGGAGACCTGCGGCGATCAGCATCGCGGAAGCTGCTCGGGCCTCCTCATCCCCCACGGGCACGATCCGCAGTCCAGAGAGAATCCACCGGAGGCGAGCCTGGTCGGTACGGCTGTGCACGGCTTCGATGATGGTCAGAGCACTGATCACCACCTCCATGCCGCGTTTCCGCGCCTCCCCGACCAGCGCGACAGCGGGCTCGTGGTCGTTGAGCAGCTTGGACAGACCCTCGGAGTCGAGCACCAGCGTGCCCTCGTGGCTTAGCTTGCGACGGGCCATCCGCCCTCCTCGGCGAACACCTCGTCGAAGACCTGCCGCGCGCGATCCTGCTCGGCTGCCGAGACCGGCCCCTTCCGACGTTCATAGTCGGCCAGGTACTCGTCCAGGATCTGACCGCGCAACTCCCGCTCGACGGCCGCGGTGATGAACGCCGAAAACTCGCGCTTGCCCACGCGTTGGCGGATAGCGTCGGCCGTGCCTTCGGGCAGGGAGAGGCTGACCCTGATGGCCGGCCCCTCGCCGATGCTGTAGGACATCTCAGTCATGGGAACGAGATTATCAAAGAAGTAGGAATGTTGCTCCTGCTCTGGTTCGCCAGTCGGCGTGGTTGCAGTTCTGGTTGCACTCACCTCCGTCCGGCGCCATCCGCAGCTCGTGGAGCCGACCGCTCAGCGGTCGGGGCCCTCGTCGTTCAAGTCTCATCTGTAGTCCCGACGACCGGCTACGGAGATCCCGGCTGTCCGCCACGGCATCTTCGGCGACCGGTCGACTGGGCTTCACCCCGCTCGGGCGCAGACGACTACCGGCCGCCGTCACTCCTCGGCTTCGGGTGCAAGGTAGTCACGGAGCAGGGGCGGACGGCCGTCAGCGGGCGGCAGCTCTGCGGTAGCGGGTGAGGACGAGGGCGCCGACCTGCTCCACTGACAGGCACTCCAAGGTCGTGTGCGGGCCGTCGGCCGGGAAGAGCCTCTGGCCGGCGCCGAGGACGGTGGGGAAGGTCATCAGCCGGTACTCGTCGACCAGGTCCTCGGCCATCAGCTGGCGCACGATGCCGAGGCTGCCCATCACGACCACGTCGCGGTCCTCGCGCTTGACGGCCTCGACGAGATCGCCGTCGAGGGGCTGGGAGTTCACCCAGGCCGAGGTGTCGGTCAGGGTACGGGTGGCGACCAGCTTCGGGACGGCGTTCATCTGCGCGGCGAACGGGCCCTCACGGTGCGGCCAGAGGTTCGAGAACTGCTGCCAGGTCCCCCGCCCCTGCAGCAGGACCGCCTTCTCCAGCGTGCTCCCGATCCGGAACTTGTCGCCGTCGATCTCCTCACGGCCGAACCGGAACATCCAGCCGCCCTCCGGCGTGCCCGCAGAGCCGTCGGGGTCGGACACGACCCCGTCCACGGTGGTGAACGCGATGACGATGACGCTCATGACGAGTCTCCTTCGGTGTGGTGTTCACCAGTACGTACCGGCGACACCGCCCGGACTCATCGCTCCCGGCGCAGCTTTTCGGAAGAAATCCGCGAGGGAAGGCCGAAGACCTGCATCAGTCGTGGATCGGCAAAGACCACGTTGTGCGTGATGCGGCCACCGTGGACGGTGAAGACCTGCAGACTGTGGAGTCGGAAGGCGTCCTCTGTCTCCGCCTCGGGCAGGTACGCGGCGAGCGCGGGCTGGCCGTTGGCGGTGAGCTGCCGGGTGACCCAGCCTCGGCCGCGCGTCTCGAACACCCAGTCCATGAACCGGCCGTAGTCCTGACGGCCGAGGTACCACAGCGGGACGGGCGGCATCTCGAGGATCGCGTCCTCGGCCAACAGTCGTACAAGGGCAGGGACATCGGCCGCCTCGAAGGCGCGGGCGTAGCGCCGGACCACCTCGCGCGCCTCGGGATCGTCCGGCTCGGTGAGTTCGGTGAGCTCGGTGCGCCCACCGGCGACGGCGAGGGTGACGCGGGCGCGCTGCAGGGTGCTGTTGACGGCCGCGACCGTGGTCTCCAACTGGCCGGCGACCTCTGCGGCGGTGAACCCGAGCACCTCACGCAGCACGAGTACGGCCCGCTGTCGTGCCGGCAGCAGTTGAACCGCCGCCACCCAGGCGAGTCGCAGGTCGGCGCGCTTCTCCAGATCGAAGCGGGCGTCGGGGAACGGCTCCAGCCAGGGAATGTCCGGGGCCGGCACGAGTGGCACCCTCGGGTCCTCACCAGGCGCGCCGAGACCGGACGGCAGCGGACGCCGCGCGCGGCCTTCCAGCGCGGTCAGGCACACGTTGGTCGCGATCCGGTACAGCCAGGTCCGCACCGAAGCCCGGTCCGGGTCGTACCGGTCCCGCGCCTTCCATGCGCGCAGCAGCGACTCCTGCACCTGGTCCTCGGCGTCCTGGTAGGAGCCCAGCATCCGGTAGCAGTACGCCGTCAGTTCACCCCGGTACGGCTCGAAGTCCACCGGTCCATCATGCCGGACCCCGGCGGCGGAAGCTCTGGTCCGGGCCGACGGTCTCGAGCGGGCCCGGACAGCGCGGCCCCGAGACCTGCAAGCCCGGAGGCGCGCGTCCGTGGGCTCAGCGGGCTCGCGGGGCGCGGGTGCGGAGGTCGGGGGCGAAGGCCGGCACCAGGGTCGGGTCGTTGAAGGCGGTGATCCGGGCAATGCCGTCCCCGCGCAGGGTCAGGACCTGGATGCCGTAGGGCTCGTACCGGCCGTCGCCCGCGTGGCGGTCGACGACGAGGGCAGGCTGGCCGTTGGCGCGGGTGGGTGTCATCCGCCACAGGTCCGGTCGCAGGACGCGGGCGGACAGGAAGCCGAGGACGGCCCGGCGGCCGGTGAACCAGGTCGGGGTCGGCGGCATCTCCAACTCGACGTCGGCCCGCAGCAGTTTGACCAGCGCGGCGGGGTCGGCGCGGGTGAAGGCGTCGACGTAGTCGTCGAGGAGGCCGCGCCGGATCCCCTCATCGGGCTCGACCAGGTCGTCCGCGACCGGTCCGGCGTCGGCCAGGCGGGCGCGGGCGCGGCGGAGCGCGCTGTCCACGGCCGCGATGGTCGTGTCCAGCATCTCGGCGACCTCGGCTGTCCGGAACCCCAGTACGTCGCGCAGGGTCAGCACGGCGCGCTGGCGGGCGGACAGATACTGGAGCGCGGCGATGAAGGCGAGGCGAACGCCCGTCCGCGCGGCCACGACCGTCGCCGGGTCGTCGGCGCCGAAGAGAGCGTCCGGCGCCGGCTGGAGCCACTCCACCGTCGGCTCGCGGGGTGCCACCGTCACCCGGTGGTCGTCCGAGGGCGCGCCCAGCCCTGACGGCAGGGGCCTGCGCTTGCGGGTCTCCAGTGCCGTCAAGCAGGCCGTGGTGGCGATCCGGTACAGCCACCGCCGCACCGAGGAACGGCCCTCGAAGCCGTCGAACCCACGCCACGCCCGAAGGTAGGTCTCCTGTACCAGGTCCTCGGCATCGTGGATCGAGCCGAGGATCCGGTAGCAGTACGCGAGCAGTTCCGGCCGGAACTGCTCGGTCAGGGCGGAGAACTGGCTGTTCGACGGCATCGCTGAGCCTCCTGGGAGTGCGGCGGGCCAACTGTAGGCGGGGGTGGGCGGCAGGGCGTGGCGGCGGCTCAGCCGATCGGGCTCAGACCTTCGCCACCGAGCTGGTACTCCGGACCGCTGTCCGGGTTCCCGGCGAGCTCCACAACGGCCTTGCCGACCTGCTCCAGGGTGAGGATCGGCTGCCGCCCCGCTACGAAGGTCTCCCGGTCGACGCCCATCCGCGCGGCGTAGCCCGTGACCGCGACGTCGCCCACCCCTCCGACCGGGGTCATGTCCGGCAGCACCGTGACGAACCGGATCCCCAGCCCGGCCCGGCCCGACTCCTCGGCACCGTACTGGCGCAGGTACCGGATGGCAGCCTTGGCGCCGGCGTACCCGCCGCTGAGCGGGGAACCGGCCAGAGCGGCCCCGCTGGACATCGACAGGACCAGGCTGCCCGGCGCCAACGGCTCCCGCAGCGCCGCCCCGGTCCAGGTGAACACGTGCCGGGTGTCGACCTCCCAGTTGCGACTGAAGGTCTCCCAGGTCTGCTCCTGCACGGGTGCCATGTGCGGCGTGGCCCCGGCATTGAGGACGAGCAGACCCGGGCGGTGCCTGCGGATCACCTCCGCGGCGAGCGCATCGTCGGTGGCGTCGGCGGCAACGGGCGTGAAGCACTCGCCGAGCGCGTCATGGACGCCGCGCAGCTCCTGCCCGTCGCGGGCGATACCGATGACGTGAGTCCCCCGGGCGACGAGCGCGGCGGCGATCGCGCGCCCGAATCCGCGGCTGGCGCCAGTGACGGCGGCGGTCTGAACGGGATCTGACATCAGAGACTCCACAGTGCTGGTCGGGTGCGGTACCTATCCAGACCAGCGGCGGGCGAAAAAACCGTCGCCCTCACGGAAAGATCTTCTGGCGCATCGAGGCCGTGCACCCTTCACGGTGTCCGGGCCACGGCCAGGCCCATGCTCGGCCAGGCGAACGGGCCGCGCTGGTGCGAGGTGGCACCGATCACGGTCCGCTCGGCGGGCCAGGAGCGGGCCAGGAGCGGGCCAGGAGCGGGCCAGGAGCGGGCCAGGAGCGGGCCAGGAGCGGGCCAGGAAGGGGCGGAGCCCGATGCCGGTGACCAGCCCCTCGCGCCTGCGGATCCCTCCTGCTGGCCGGTCATCCCACAACGAGTCCCCGTCGCCGGCCACACCAGTCACGTGGGCCGGTTCGCCAGCGAGCAGGACCAGCACGTGATCATGGTGTGCTCGTACGCTCCGCGTCGGCTGAATCGGCTGGTCGTCCCGCCGCGGACGGAAGCCGACGACGCCGCCCGGCTGATGGCCGAAGCCGCTGATCCTACAAACGCCCGAACAGCGAGCGAGCTGCTCGCCGCAGCAGCGGGCAGTGACAGCGCGGCGCCGGAGTTCTCCTCCGCATTCCTGCCCACCACCTTCACTCTCCCGAGGGCCTTGACGAGACCGGCCTGCGAGCGGAACTCGCCCGGAGCCGGGCCGTCTCCTGGCCGACATCCGCGTAGCCGAAGGACAGTTGTCGAAGGACGGGCAGTCGCAGGACGGGCAGTCGCAGGACAGCAGCGCCCCGCACGGTCGAGCCGGGCGGTCACTCGCGTGACCACTCCGTCTCGGCCCCGGGCTCTCCGACCGCATCGGCCCCCTCCCACAGGCGGACCCTGACGGCCCGGGGGCCGGGGGCCGGGTGGGAGAGCGTGCGCACGAACACGTCCCGCAGGTGGTTGGCCGCCTGCTGGGGCGGTCCGTCGTACCCCAGTGGATTCGCCATGGACGTGCCGTCCTGCCGGGACCAGTGGCCGTCGTCGTCCTGGGTCTCGAGGACCCACCGGTAGCACCGCATCGTGGCCTCCTGTGACAACGATCCTGCTCGGGACACCGACCGTACGGTGCTGTTTCTCCTCGTCATGGCGGCCGACGCCCCACCCTCTGAAGTCACCCGGTCCCGGCACGACGCGCCGTCGGTCACCGCTGCCGACCGTCGGGCGGATCAGTACTCCGAGCCGCTGCGCAGGTAGGTACCGGCCACCTGGAGCCAGGCCCCCGGGCCGAAACAGACCTCGACCCGGTGCGGGGTGTCCTCGAAGACCCGCAGGACGCGCAGCGTGCCGCTCTGATGCAGGTCGTATTCGAAGGCGCCACTGGCCTCGTCGTCCTCGTACTGCAGGTCCAACGGCCCCTTCGACGGCTCTGCCGGCGCGCGGGCCTCGGCCGAGAGTTTCACGTAGACGGACATCTCGCCGCCCCGCCTTTCCTGTCTGCCCGACGTCCCCGCCGGCACGGAGCCAGCCCGTTGCGTGACGGCCGCTCCTCGGGGTGGCGGCTCGGGCCGCCCCGACAACCCCACGGTACTCCGGCCGGTGCCGGCTGCCTTGGCCGGTCAGGGAGCCGCAGCGGGTGCTCCGCGGCTCAGCGCCACTCGATCAGGAACAGGGTGGCATCGTCACTCGTGTGCCCGCCCCGCTTCTCCTTGAGGACGTGGGAGAGCGCCCGGACCACAGCCCGCACCCCGGGGTGCGAACGCTCGACGCGGTTCACCCATTCGATGAGCTGGTCCTCCCCGAACTGCTCCCCGCCGGGCTCGCGCTCCTCGACCAGTCCGTCGGTGAAGCACAGGACCCGGTCGCCGTGCCGCAGCACCCGCTCACTGATCACCGGCTCCTCACCGCCGAACCCGACCGGCAGCGTGGTCTCGCTCGCCAGGCGCTCCACCACGACATGATCGCGGATCAGCAGCGGTGCGGGATGCCCGGCGTTGACCCACTGCAGCCGTCCGGTCCCGGTGTCCAGCCGCATCATCTGCGCGGTGACGAAGTGGTCGGGCCCGAACTGCTCGGCGACGGCCCGGTCCATGAACGCATAGATCTCGGCCAGCCCGATATCGGCACGCCGGGCGTGCCGGTACGCGCCGATGGCCACGGTCGCCATGGTCGCGGCATCCAGGCCGTGGCCCATCGCGTCGATCGTGACCACGTGCAGGAGACCGTCGTTGAGCGCGTAGTCGAAGCTGTCACCCGCCACCTGGTACGCCGGTTCGAGGATGCCCGCCACCGCGACCTGGGGGACGGCCATCGAGAGCGGCGGCAGCAGCGACCACTGGATCTCGGCGGCCACGCTCATGGGTTCGAGGCGCCGGGCCTGGAAGACACGGTCGGTGTAGGCGCTCTTGGTGACCAGCAGATCGGCGACCAGGGCGGCGACACGCCGTAGCCACCGCCGACCGTCGTCGTCCATGTCGCCCATGGTGAGGGCCATCACCCCGACCTCGTCACCGCCGTCCAGCAGTGGCAGGTACACCCGCACCCCGTCGGCCTGGGGCACCTCCACGGGGACGCCTCGCAGAAAGGCCGCACCGGCGGGAGTGCCGTCGATCGGCACCGGTTCCCCGGCGACCAGGCCGTGCCCCGGCAAGGGCACCAGGGCCAGCTGGCCGTAGTCCTGCAGCAGGAGCGCCGGGTCACGACCGCCGCACCTGCTCACCACGTCGGCGACCAGCGGCGCGATCAGGTGGGGCGGAATCTCGTGGGCCTGGTCGAGCAGCGCGCCCAGCAGGCGTTCACCGTGGCCCTCCGACCGATCCGGCCCCGGTTCTGCGAGCCACTGCTCACCACCCATCCGTGCTCACCGCCACTGCCCTCCCCGTCGCGTGCGATCGACCCCGGCCCAGCCGCCTCGGGCGCTCCGCGTGACTCGCCGGGCCGGTACTTCCATTACGCCCGACAGCGGCGCATCATGCCCCTTGGTCACGCTCCTCCCCGCCGGGGCGCCCACCGGCACGCTCCCGCTCCGACTGAGCAAAGCCCCTGCCGTGGTCGCGATTCCGGTTGCATTCATCGTCGTCCGGCACCGTTCACCGCCAAACTGACGGGATGCTCCACCACAGGTCAGGACCCCTGCGGCCGTCCCCGGACGGTCGGACGAACAGGTGGAAGGCCGGTTGGAACAAACCCTCACGAGTTCGGATCTCGTATCCTCCGCCTCGATCGAAGGCCCGGACTGCTGCGAAGCGGTCCGGGCCTTCGTCGTCCTGCGGTCTCCGCCGGCCGACTCTCAAGAGTCGGGGAGACCGCTGACGGCTTCACGGTGTCCGGGCCACGGCCAGGAGGTCTGCAGCACGGTCCGCTGTGAGCACGCCGAGGAGGAATCCGTCCTCGTCGACGACGGGCCAGACCGTCTGGTGCCTGATCCGCATCGCGACCGCGGCCAGGGCCAGGCCCATGGTCGGCCAGGCGAACGGGCCGCGCTGGTGCGAGGTGGCACCGATCACGGTCCGCTCGGCGGGCCAGGAGCGGGTCAGGAAGGGGCGGAGCCCGATGCCGGTGACCAGCCCCTCGCACCTGCCGTCCTGGTCACGGACGAGCAGGTAGTCGACCCCGGTCGTGCGAAAGATGTCGTCGGCCCGGTCGACAGTGCTCTCCTCGGCTATCTGGTACTCGCAGGGCTCCATGGCGTCGGCAACCGTGAGGCCGTGGCCGCGCCGTGCCGTCCGCGGAGAAAGAGCAGTCACGGTGCTCACCGATTCCCGTCTCCGGCCTGCTGATCGGGCAAGCCAGGAGGTTCTCATCCAGAACGAAGCCGGCATGGGGACCGGGATACGGGAAGCCCTGGATGCCTTCGAGGCTACTCCTGCGGCGGAGGGCTGTTCACGGACCGCCGCGGAGTACCGTTGAAGACAACCGAGGACATTTCGCATACCGGTATCAGCACCGGTGTCGCCCTGGGCATGACGGGTCCCTCGTGGACCGGACGGGCGGCTCCTGATGATGCCGATCCCTCTCCCCACCCCCTCCTCCCCCGGGCCTTGGTCCGTGCCCGACGCGCCCCTGTTGCCGCGCCTCGCACTGGAACCGACGATGGCGCGGAACGGGATGTTCGACGGTGCCTGGTGGCCCCGCTCGGACTACGTCCTCGCCGAACTCCCGGACTTGATCACCGCACTCGCCGCCCACTTCGGGCGCATCGTCCGGGTCGGCCTGGAGACCTCCGCCTGGCACGGCGTGCCCAGGGAAGTCGCGGCGAACGGCCTGGCGATCAGGATCAACTGGTTCACCGGCAGCGACGCGACGATCAGCGTGACCCGCGGCTTCCAGGACCACTTCCTCCTCCTGGTGGTCCCACCGGGCACCGACCCGGACAAGGCCGCCTCGGCGATGGCCGATGCCGCCACGACCGGCAACAGCAGCCCGGCAGCGGAACTCCTGCTCGGCTGACGTGCCATGCAGCCGGGCTGTCCCTGACCTCTCGTCCGTGCGGCGGAGCCGGGCACACCGGGCACCGCCCGGGGAGTAGCCTGGGGATCACCGAAGGTTCTTCGTGCGTCGGCACAGGACACTGGCGCCGTCTCCGGCGAAGGACAGTGCCGGGATCTGACCCCGATCAGGCCCGGGGGCAGGCTCCGGGCCATGACTGCCATCCCCGATCGTGCGGCAACGACGGCTTCCGGTCCCCTGCTGCGGCTCTCCTTGGCCCCCGACTACCGGCGGACCGGGCGGCTGCACGGAGCGTGGTGGCCCCGGTCGGGTGACCTTCTCCTCGAAATCCCCGTCCTGGCCGCCGAGATCGACGACCGGTGGGGCCGGGTCACCCGAGTCACCGTCAACCCTGCCCGGTGGCCGGTCATCCCGAGACGGATACCGGTCGCGGGCCGCATCGTCCACGCAGGCTGGTTCACCGCCGAGCAGGACCAGCACGTGATCATGCTGTGCTCGTACGCTCCACGCCGGCTGAACCTGCTGGTCGTCCCGCCGCAGACGGACGTCGACGACGCCACCTGGCTGATGACCGAAGCAGCCGATCCCACGAACGCCAGGACCGCGAGCGAGCTGCTCGCTGCAGCGGCAGGCAGCGACGCGGCAGGGCCGGAGTCCCCCTTCCAGGTGTAGAACTGCTGGACATTGGCGGCGGGAACTTGCAGAGAATCGGCTGCCCGCACTGGCCCTGCGGATTCGCCCGGCCAGATCCGGGCTCGCCTCCGATCAGAGCCAACCCCGCTTGGCGGCCTTGAGACCGGCTTCGAAGCGGCTGGTGGCTTCCAGGCGGTTCATGAGGTCTTCCATGCGGCGTCTGACGGTGCGCAGGGAGATGCCGAGGCGGTTGGCGGCGGCCTGGTCGGTGATGCCGGAGGCGACCATTTTGAGGAGTTCGAGTTCGGCGGGGGTGGGGGTGTCCTGGCCGGGCTCGGCAGCCTTGGGGGTGTCGAGGTCGGTGGCGGTGTGCCAGGTCTGCTCGAAGAGGGCGAACAGGCTTGCCAGTACTCCGGGTTCGCGGAGCAGGGCGGCGCCGCGGGTGGAGTCCTGGGGTTCGATGGGGACGACGGCGATGGCGCGGTCGATCAGGATCATGCGGGGTGGGACGAGGGGTGTGGTGCGGATCCGCACGCCGAGGTCCTGCAGCCAGTGGGCGTAGTTCAGGTTGAGCCGGTCGGCGCGCATGCTGTCCTGGTAGATGCAGCGCAGTTCCAGGCCGCGGGCAGCGAGGTCCTGGTTGACCGGTCGGGCCGCAGCCAGTGACGCGGCCGTCTGGGGGCCGCCGGGCAGGATGTTGAGCACCTCGGTGGCCGCAGCGGTCATCAGCTCTTCCAGCCGGTCCTGGACCGCGTCCATGCCGAGCAGCCGTTCGATGCCTGCCTGGCCGGTGGGCGGAGTGCGGGCGTCCCGCGCCAGGCGACTGCTCAGGGCGTTCCGGTTGACCTCGAGCTGGGCGCGGCGGGCTTCCAGCTCGGCGGCCTGGCGCTCGATCAGGATCGCCATCGCCCGCTGCTCACTGACCGGCCGCAGCATGCCGGTCTGCTCGCGGGAGGCCCGCAGCAGGGCGAGGTCGCCGAGGAGATCAAGGCCGTCGCGCACCTGGTGTTCGGTCAGCAGTGTGGCGTCGGCGAGTTCGGCCACGCCGACGCCGGGAAAGGCGAGCATCGCCCGGTAGACGCGTTCCGCCGCAGGATCCAGCCCCATCGCGGACAGCACCATTGCTTCCCCCGTAACCGTGTGCATCCCCCAGTGCAGAACAGCCGTGACGATCATGCCAGGCACGCGGCGGCCGTGGCCAGAGGATTCAACTGCCGATGGGCCCGATGGACACATGGTGCCAGGCCACTCAGTGCCATTCGGCGGAGCTTCCGGGGTGCCCCGTGCTGCGGCCAGACTCTTGTTCAGCAGCCGGGGAGACCGACAGACCGGCGCAGTCCGGTTCCGGGACGGCCCGGAGCACACCACCGCCATGCCGAACGGGGATACCGCCATGCCTTCTCACGCCCGCACCGCTCTGCGTGTCGCAGCCCTCGCCCTGGCAGTCGGCGCGGCGGTGTCCTGCGCGGTGGGCGCGCCCACCGCGCAAGGCCGGTCGTCCGCGCTCCCGAACGGCACGATCACCACGGTCCAGGGCGCCGCGGCACCCCACGGCCTGCCCTGCCCGGCGTGCTGGGACTGATCGCCATGGAGATCGTCCTCATCCGCCTGAACCCCGGCCGCGGCCCGGACCCCGGCCACCGGGCCGCGGCCGACGCCGTCCTGCCCGCGGTCGTGGCGGACATCGTGTGGGCCAACGCCGTCCCGGACGACGAGCTGGAACACATCCGGGCCCGGCCCGGCCCGCGCCCCGGCTCCATCGACCTGGCGCTGTTCCACCGCCACGCCGGCCCTCGCCCGCCCGAGACCTCGCTGCGTGTGGCCCGCCGGGCGATCACCGCCTCACCCCTGCTGGCCGGCTGGGCGGCCGAGCCTTGCACTCAGGCTTCACCGGTCACCCTCGAGGACTGATCCGACCCACCGGAGGGTGCGGAGCCCACACCGGCCGCGGCTCCGTCCTGTCCCGTCGGGCTCGTGCGAGGCCTCACCGGTCCCGTCAGCCTCGTCCTGCCCGCACCGGACCTCCGACTCGGACTTCCCCCAACACCGTTGATCCACGCCCTCCACCGGGAGCGACGGATCCCGTTGTCGCCCGACACACCCGTACGCCCCGGCGCCGGCCCTCGCGCGGCCGCACCGTCTTCGAGCACACGTCAACACGTCAACAGGCCCAGAGCCAGATCCAGGGAGATCCCGCATGTCCGCCAAGGCCCGTGTCCACCGCATCAAGCCTGCTCGTCGCCTGCTGTCCTCAACGCTGCTCGCCACCGCAGTGGTTGCAGGCTTCGTCTCGCCGATGCTGGGTGCCACCGCCGCGCACGCGGTCGGCTCGTACGGCAACGCGAGCCTTGCCGACAAGGCGCTGACCTACGTGGGCGGTTCGGGTACTGCGGCCTGCGCCGACGCGCACCAGGGCGGCGGCGACCAGTGCAAGCAGTTCGTCAACTGCATCGTCTACATGGTCAGCGGCGGCTCGCAGTGGCCGGTCGACCCCAACGGCAACTACCAGCAGAGCTACCTCGACGCCGGCGGTGTGGCGGTGACCGCAGCGAACGCGGTCAAGGGCGACATCATCCAGGAAGGCACCTACGACGGTGACCACCTGCACACCGCGATCGTCGTCGCCAACAACCACAACGGCAGCTTCGACGTGGTCGACTCCAACTACGTCGCGGCGGGCATGGTCGGCCACCACACCTGGACTCCGCCCTCCGGCGAGGTCATCGGCTACTACCGGATGGGAACCGTCATCCCGGCCGGCTTCAACGTCGCCATCGACGCCAACGGAGCCGCCCTCACCTCCGGCCAGAAGCTGAGCGGAACGATCAACCTCACGGCCATGGCCAGCTCGCAGGGCATCATCAACTCGCTCACCTACAGCATTACGGGCCCCAACGGGTACTCCACCACGATCAACGGCGGCAGCGGCGCCACCAACTACGCCCAGAGCTGGAACACCGCCGGGCTCGTACCCGGCAGCTACAGCATCTCGGTGACGGCCAACGAGATCGACGACCAGAACCACACCTACCCCGCAACTCCCATCCCCTTCACCGTCGTCTCCCGCAACCGCGTCGACTTCAACGGTGACGGGAAGACGGACCTGCTCTCGATCGACGGCAACGGCCGGACCGAGGTGTGGCTGGGCAACGGCAACGGCACCATCAACCAGACCCCGGTGGTCGGCGGAAACGGCTGGGACCAGCTGCCGAACATGGTCACAGGTGACTTCGACGGTGACGGCAAGACCGACATCGAGGCCACGGCCACCACCGGCAACCTGTACTTCTACAAGGGCAACGGCGACGGAACGTTCCAGAACGGCGCACAGGTCGGCTTCGGCTGGCAGGGCTACACGCACCTGGTCACCGGCGACTTCTTCGGGGACGGAAAGCTCGGACTCGCGGCCATCAGCCAGGACGGCTACCTGCACATCTACGACGGCAACGGCACCGGCGGCTTCGGCACCTCCTACAGCTACGGCCCCGGCTGGAACGTCATGAGCAAGCTGCTCGCCGGCGACTTCAACGGTGACGGGAAGACGGACCTGCTCTCGATCGACGGCAACGGCCGGACCGAGGTGTGGCTGGGCAACGGCAACGGCACCATCAACCAGACCCCGGTGGTCGGCGGAAACGGCTGGGACCAGCTGCCGAACATGGTCACAGGTGACTTCGACGGTGACGGCAAGACCGACATCGAGGCCACGGCCACCACCGGCAACCTGTACTTCTACAAGGGCAACGGCGACGGAACGTTCCAGAACGGCGCACAGGTCGGCTTCGGCTGGCAGGGCTACACGCACCTGGTCACCGGCGACTTCTTCGGGGACGGAAAGCTCGGACTCGCGGCCATCAGCCAGGACGGCTACCTGCACATCTACGACGGCAACGGCACCGGCGGCTTCGGCACCTCCTACAGCTACGGCCCCGGCTGGAACGTCATGAGCAACCTGTACTGATCTGCTGACGGCCCTTCACCGGCCGGCACTCCGGCAGGCCGTCCAGGCCCGAACACCTTCGCGTCCCGCGGCTCCCGCTCGGAGCCGCGGGACGCGGCGTTCCATGCAGTGAGTTCCGTCCGGAAGCCGCCCAGCGGGTTCAGTGCTCGCCGGAGAAGATCTCCTTCGTCTCGCGCAGCGCGTAGTACACGAGGACGTAGCCGGCGGCCGGGTCGGCCCACCACCAGCCGAGGGTGGCGTTGAGGACCAGGCCCACGAGGACGGCGGCGGCGAGCAGCCCGTCGACCATGGTGACGCGGCCCTCGGTCTTGAGGACCGGATTGTCCAGCGCCGCACCGGTGCGGGCCTTGCCCGCCGCCAGGGCGAACATCACCGCGGCGGTCACGGCCGTCCAGCCGATGCCCAGCGTCGAGTGGTGCGGACGGAAACCGGTGGCCAGCACCACGGTGGACTGCACAAGCAGGTACACGGCGAGCGCCGCGAAGGCGCCACCGATCAGCTTCAGCGCGCGGCGCCGGCGGCCCTCGCCGGTACCGGACAGCTCCCAGATCACCACGGTGGAGGCGCCGATCTCGATCAGGGAGTCCAGGCCGAAGCCGGCCAGCGCTACCGAGCGGGCGGAGACGGCGGCGATGGCCAGCACCGCGATGCCGACGACGTTCCAGCCGAGCGTGGTGTACTCCAGCGCGAAGCCGCGGCGGAGCAGAGCCTGACGGGGGATCTCGTTCGATGTGGTCACGGCGCGATCCTGCCAGGCCCACCACTGATCATCGCGTTCGGCGTCGACACCGTCCCGCCCTGACCGCCCGACCGGACCGGCAACCGGTCCTCAGGCACAGGTTCACCGTCGAAGACATCCCTGGCCGCCGCGCGGAACGCCCTCGATCCGGTGCCGCTGCGATCACAGCTCAACGCGACGATGCAGCCGAGAAGTGCCGGCGCGGCAGGCAGGGACTTCCCCTGCACGAGCCGAATGACCTGCCGCATCGAGATCTCGGAAGACGGCACCGTCTCCCACGGCACCGACTCAGCCTTGGGGCTGCTGCGGGGCGGGGCGGGTCAGGCGGGCGGTGACGGCGGTGAGTCCGAGCAGGCCGAGTGCTGCTCCTGCCGTGAAGGCGGCCACCGTGGTGGCGGAGGCGGCGAAGCCGGCGAGGACTCCTACCGGCAGCAGGCGGGCCGCGAGTGCCCAGCCGCGCTGTCGGCGGGCGGCGAAGTGCCGGGCGAGTACGAGGAACGATGCGCACAGCGCGAGGTAGCCGACCGTACCGCTGAGCATGTGGACGGTGCCGTGGGCGCTCAGTGAGGCGACCCGGTCCTCGGGGGCGCCGGCGGGGAACCCGGCGCCCGGGTCGGCGCGGAAGACCCCGGCGAGCAGGAACGAGGCGCCGAACGCGCCGATCAGCCGGGGTGCCCAGGTGCCACCTGGTGCGTCGTGCAGTGCCCGGCGTACCGCGATCGCTCCGCCGATGGTCAGCAGGCCGGTGAGCAGGAAGACGGTCACCTGGATCCAGCCGTAGGCGCCGAGGCTGAGCTGGCTGAGGGCGTTGCGGGTGAAGTCGAACCCGTCGCGGGTCAGGCCCTGGGCCAGACCCGCCGCGAGGAAGAGCGGGCCTGCCGCAATGCCGGCGGCCGGCAGGAACCGTGGCATCGCGCGGGACGGTGTCGCGTCGGTGGCGGCCGAGGGGTTGAGCGTCAAAGACATGCGAGGACTCTCCTGATCGTGCCTGATCGTGGGCAGCAGTCGCGGCGGGGACGGTCAGTTTTCCCCCTTGGCGCGTCCCGTTTGGAACTGGACGGTACAGTACCCATGGAGAAACTAGACTGTCCAGTACTCACCAGGAGGCGATGCATGGACATCAACGGACAGGGCCGCTCGGCCCGCAAGCACCAGGCGATCATGGAGGCCGCGACCGCGGTGTTCATGGAGAAGGGCTACGCGGGCACCAGCATGGACGACATCGCGAGGCTGGCCGCGGTGTCCAAGCAGACCGTCTACAAGCACTTCTCCGACAAGGAGAAGCTCTTCTCCGCCATCGTCCTCGCCACCACCGACCGGATCGACTCCACGATCGACCTGCTGGCCGGCGGCCCGATCGACGCCGCCGACCTGGAGGAGAACCTGACCAGGCTCGCCCGCCGGTTCCTGACCGCCCTCACCCACCCCGAGGTGATCCAGCTGCGGCGCCTGATCATCGCCAACGCCGACATCTTCCCCGACCTGGGCACCGAGTGGTACGAACGAGGCTTCGAACGGGGGCTCGCCACGCTGGCGGCGACCTTCCAGCGCCTGGCCGACCAGGGGCTGCTCCGGATCGACGACGCACTCCTGGCCGCGAACCACTTCTCCGGCCTGCTGCTGTGGATCCCGGTGAACAAGGCCATGTTCACCGGCCGTTCCCAGCACACCGAGGCCGACCTCGACCGCTACGCCGCCGCCGGTGCCCGAGTCTTCCTCGCCGCCTATCGCTGAGCCGCCCACCACTGAGCCGCCCACCACTGAGCCGCCCACCACTGACCACCGCGCCGGCCGATCCGCACCAGCCGATCCGCCCGACCCGGAAAGAGGCCGAATGACCTGGTCCGCACGTGCCGTGGAACGTGACGGCGTCCGCCTGTCCTGCCGCGACTGGGGCGGCTCGGGGCCGCCCGTCGTCCTGCTGCACGGACTCGCCGGGCATGTCGGCGAATGGGACGCCCTCGCCCGGGCCCTGAGCCCGAGTCACCGGGTCGTCGCCGTCGACCAGCGCGGCCACGGCGCCAGCGAACGCCGCCCGGGCGACGTGAGCCGCGCCGCCTACGTCGCCGACGTCGTCGCCGTCCTCGAGCAGCTCGACCTGCACCGACCCGTCCTGGTGGGGCAGTCCCTGGGCGGCCACACCGCCATGCTCACCGCCGCCGCGCACCCCGACCTCGTACGCGCACTCGTGCTGGTCGAGGCCGGCCCCGGCGGCCCGAGCCCGAACGTGCAGGCCGAGATCGGCGGATGGCTCGACGCATGGCCGACTCCGTTCCCGTCGCGGGCAGCCGCCGCCGGCTTCCTCGGCGGCGGCCCGGTCGGCGAGGGCTGGGCCGCCGGGCTCGAGCAACGCGGCGACGGCTGGTGGCCGCGCTTCGACCGGGACGTCATGGTCGATTCGCTGGCCGAGAACGCCCAACGCTCGTTCTGGGACGAGTGGGTGAGGATCACCTGCCCGGTCCTGGTCGTCCTGGGCCAGTCCGGGATCATCCCGCCCCAGGAGTCCGAGGCCATGCTCCGGCGAGAGGCTGCGACGGCAGCCGTGAGCGTCCCCGGCGCGGGGCACGACGTCCACCTGGAGCGCCCCGACGTACTGCAGCGCCTGCTCGAGGGATTCCTGGCGGAGGTCACCCGGCGCCCGACCGAAGGTGCCGTCGGTGTCAGTGGCTGACCGTGCGTGGTTTCCCCTGGCTGCCGCACCGCTGAGCCACCGTCACCGGCGGGCGCTCCCCGGCTCGAAATTCCGTGCGAGAACGACCTGTTGAGGACTAACGTGGGGCCGTTCGGGGCCGACCGGCCCCCGTCAGAGAGCGATGCCGTACGTGTCCTCTTCCTCTTCCTCTTCCTCTTCCTCTTCCACGCGTCATTGCACCCGTAAGGCGGCGGCCTCGGCGGCCGTCGGCGTGGTGCTGATCGCCGTTGGTGCAGCCCAGCCCGCCTCCGCCCAGCCCGCCAGGGCCGGCGCTCCCTCGGTGAGCTCGCCGACCACCTCGCCCGCGAGCGTGTGCGCGGGCGGCACCGTCCTGGGCGACGGCGACGTCACCTTCCGCGCCCGGGTGGACGGCCAGGCCGGCACGATGCCGACCGCCGAGTTCCGCCTGGCCCGGGCCGACCAGCCGGAGACGGCGGTCAAGAGCGGCTCCCTGAGCGTGCCCTCGGGTCAGGACGCGGTGATGCGAGTGCCCGCCGCGACCTTCGAGGGCTCCGCCGGCGGCCGGATCACCGACTTCGTCTGGCAGTTCCGCGCCGAGGCCGACGGCAGCAAGAGCAAGTGGACGCCGACCTGCCGGTTCTCCTTCGACCCGACCCGGCAGGGTGCCCCGGTCGTCGCGGCGCCGAGCGGCGCGGTGATCGGCAAGGCGGTCACCGTGACCGTGGCGCCGCCCGCCGACGGTTCGGTGCCGGTCGCCTACTCGTACCAGCTGAACTCCGGTGCCCCGGTGCAGATCCCGGCGACCGGCGGCCGCGCGGTGATCACGCTGACGCCCGACCGGGCCGTCAACTCGCTCTCGGTCACCAGCCTCTCCCCCGGCGGCAACTTCGGCGGCCAGACGCAGATCTCCTTCACGGCCACCGCGCCGCCGCCGGACCTGACCACCGCCGACCTGACCGGCGACGGCATACCCGACCTGGTGACGGTCGGCGGGAAGAACGGCCTGCCCTCGGGCATCTGGCTGGCCCCCGGCACCGGCGACGGGCACTTCGGCCCGGCCGTGAACATCGGCGCGGCGGGCCCGGGTTTCAACGCCGGCCCCACCCCGTCCGACTACGACGGTGCGGTCGCCATCACCGGGCGGTTCACCGGCGGGTCCTTCCAGGACACGCTGTTCTACTACCCGGGCGGCATCCGGGCCGGGTACGTGGGGGTGCGCGGCGGCGATGGCAAGGGCGGCGCGCTGCCTGCCGGCGGGCCGTACAGCTGGCTCAACGACTGGTCCGGCAACTACCCCTCGCAGGTCGCCGAGGCCGGAGCGATCTCCGGCCGCAACACCGGCTTCCCGGATCTGCTGGGCATCGCACCGGACGGTTCCGGCGGCACCGCGCTCTCGCTCTACCCGGCGGGGTGGGTCACCGACTCGTTCGACATGCCGACCGCGCTGAACGTCCGGACCCCGGACGGCGGCACCGACTGGAACGACTGGACGATCGCCTCCACCGAGATCGCGGCCCCGGGCGGCGGCACCGGCACGGCGCTGTTCCTGTGGAAGAAGTCCACCGGTGAGCTCGACCTGTGGAAGGACCTGGCCGCAGACCCGAGCACCGGCGCCCTGACCTACCACGCCTTCCCGGTCGCCACCGGGTGGAACACCGGCGCCGACGTCGACCTCCAGGCCGCCGACATCAACTCCGACGGCACCCCGGACCTGTGGACCGTCGGCGCGGGCGGCCAGGTCACCGCCAACCTGTTCAGCAACCTGTCCGCCACCGGGCCGGCCGGCCTGACCCAAGTCCGGAGCACCCTCTCGGTCTCCGGCTGAGCACCTGCGGCTGAGCCCGCGCCTCCGGCCGGGGCGGATCCGTCCGCCCCGGCCGGAGGCGTCCAGCCGGAGGAGTTCAACCGGAGGAGTTCAACCGGAGGCGTCCAGCCGCCGGGCCAGGACTCGGGCCCGTTCGGCCTGCACCGCCCCGGCCTTGCCGGCTGCGTAGCGGAGCAGGCCGAACGGCGCGCGCAGGTGGAGAGTGTCCGTCACCAGGCACCCGCCGTCCGGGCGGGCGGCCACCTCGAAGCGGTAGTCCATCCGCACCCCGCCCGGGCTGACCACCTCGCCGCTGACCGTCGCTTCCCCGGGCAGCCGGTCGTCCTCGGTGCGCAGGGTGACCTGAATGACGTTGTCGTGCCGGACCACGCCGAGGAAGCGGAAGCGCTCGACGGCCACGTAGTGCGTCACGCCGTCCTCGCGCCGTACGTCCCGTACGTCGACGAGCAGCGGGGAGAGCCCGATGTAGTTCGCGGGCTCCGCCAGATGCGCGAGCACGGTGGCGGGCGCCGCCCCGATCTCGTAACGGTGACTCAGTTCAGTGCTGCGCACACCCAACCCCCCTGTCCGGTCCGGCTTCCTGCTGGTCGAAGCCGACCGCCGCACCATCCTGCCGCCTGCGCCGGGCCACCGGTAGGCCCGCCGGCCCGCGGCGGCCACCGGGGTCACACCGCCGGAGCGCCGGGGACGGTGCAGGCGCCCTCGCACGGGGCGGGCGACGGGTAGGACAGCCCGGCCCAGTCGACCTCCGGGAGCCGGCCGGCGCCGGTCACCTGGCGATACTTGCTGGCGGCGAAGGCCGCGGCGCGGGCCAGCGGCAGGCCTGCCGGGGTGGCGAGGCGGTGGGCCAGCGGCCGGTGCTCGGCCAGTGCCCACAGGCAGGCGACGAAGGCCTGAGCCCCGCGCCACACCTCGCCGGTGTCGGCGACCACGGTGATCTCGCCGAGCGCGGCCTGGTGGTCGAGCCCCGGGAACCGCTCCCGGGCCTCGGCCGACGCCACGGCGACGAACTCCAGCGGGATGAGCTGCGCACTGCCCCGCAGCCAGCCGGTCAGATGCCGGCAGAGCAGGCAGGCGGGGTCGTGCAGCACGGTGAGCCGGCGGACGGGCGGCGGCCCGTCCGAGTGCTCGGCCAGGTCCGAGGCCTGATCCGAGGTCAGGTTCGAGGCCAGGTCCGAGGTCTGATCCGAGGCCTGATCCGAGGTCAGGTCCGAGGCCATGGCTCAGGCCCGGCTCGGCTGGACCCAGCCCTGCGGGGCGACCGGCGGCCGCTGCTGCTTGTCCAGCGCACCGCGCCGCCGCAGCCGGTTGAGCACGTACACATTGCCCAGGTGCATCACGCCGAGCAGCAGCAGGACGGTGCCCAGCTTGTAGGAGAGCGCGTTGAAGACGCCCTGGACGCTGACCACCTGCTCGTCGTTGCGCATCCACAGTGCGACGAAGCCCAGGTTGATCAGGTAGAAGCCGACCACCAGGAGGTGGTTGACCGCGTCCGCGAGCTTCTCGTCCCCGGAGAAGACGTCGGACAGGAAGATCCGCCCGTTGCGGCTCAGGGTTCGGGCGACCCAGACCGTCACACCGGTGGCGACGGGCAGGTAGGCGGCATAGCTGACAACTGTGTAGTCCACGGGACCACTCCGTTTCGAACGTGTTCAAAACCCTGTGGGCATGACTGTAGAGAAGTTTTTGAACACGTTCAAGCCGCAGGTGCGATCACGCACCTGCGGCTCGGGAAAACGTCGGGAGAGAGTCGGCAGGGGGCCGGGAGGGAGTCGGGTCCGGCGGGTCAGATCCAGCCGAGGCGGGCGGCGTTCAGGCCGGCTTGGAAGCGGCTGGAGGCGTTGAGCCGGAGCATCAGGCTGGCCATCATCCGGCGCACGGTGCGCAGCGAGAGGCCGAGCTTGCGGGCGGCGACGTCGTCGGTGTGGCCCGCGGCGATGATCTCGAGCAGGGCCTGCTCCTGGGGCGTGCAGCCGTACCGGTCGGTGGGGGCGGCCTCGCCGAACGGCGAGCCGACGGACCAGAGCTGGTCGAAGAGCGCGCAGACCGCGGCGATCATGCCGGGGCTGTCCACCTCGAGCGCGCCGTCGCCCGGCGCGGACGGGTCGATCGGCAGGATGGCGAGTCGGCGGTCGATGATGACCAGCGGCATCGGCACGGTGGGCACGGTCCGCATCTGGCCGCCGAGCCCGGTCAGCCAGCGCGCGTAGGCGAAGGCGTCGGGATCGTTGCGGACGCTCTCCCGGCAGATCGCACGGATCGCCACCCCGCGCTCCAGCGCCTGCTGGTTGACCGGCTTGGCGGCGTCACGGGCGTCGGGCGTGTGGGCCGTGCCGGGGTTGAGCGAGAGGCACTCGGACTCGGTACGGAGCTGGAGCTGGGCCAGCCGGTCGCGGACCGCGTCGAGGCCGACCAGCCTGCGGGTGGCGGAGGTGTCCCCGTCGTCCCGGCGGCGGTCGTGCTCGGCCGCGATCGCGGCGATGGCCGCCCGGGTGGCCTCCAACTGGGCCTGCTTGGCGGCTGCTTCCGCCTCGGCGGCGGCGAGCAGGGTGGCCAGGCCGACGTCGGGGCTGACCGGCCGCAGCCGGCCGTCGGAGCCGGTCGACGGCCGCAGCAGCGCCAGATCGGCCAGGTCGTTCAGCGCGGCCCGGACGGCGGCCGGGGGCAGGCCCGTGCTCTCCGCCAGATCGGCGACGCCCAGCTCGGGATGCGCCAGCATGGCGCGGTAAACCGCCTCTGCCTGGCTGTCCAGGCCCAGTGTTTCCAGCACCACGTCTCCCCCGGGATCGTCGGCTCACAATCAGTGTCAGGGTTATCACCGGATCGATCAATACCCGGACGCCGCAGGGCCGTCCGGCCGCGCGGGGAATCGCCCGGACCGAGTCCGGATTCGCCCCCGCTCGACCCGAAACGCCCCTTCCCGTACCCCGCTCCGGCCGGGCGCGGACGGCGCGCTGACCCGATGGTGCCAGGCACGTTCGTGCCGCAGCGCTGCCGGTGACACCTCCTGCCCGGTCGGCCAGGCTGGACCCAGCGACGGAGCACCGGGGCGAACGGCCCGGGGAGCACTCGCTGTCACTCTTCACCCGACCGACGCCGATGGAGCCTGCCATGACCAAGATCGCCGCCCTCGCCCTGGCCGCCCTGTTCTCGCTCGGCCTGGGCGCCGCCCACGCCGCCCTGCACCAGCCCGCGGCCGTCACCACGGTGGCGGACGGTTACGGCTGGGGTGGCGTCGTGACCCCGGGCAACTGACCCGGTAGCGACACCCAGCCCCTGCCCCTGGCATCCGAGCCCGCCGACCGGAGTGCCCCATGCATCTGATCACTCTTCAACTGTCCGGCCCTGCCGGGGTGTTACTGGATCCAGAGCTGCTCGCCGAGCTGATCGACTCGCACAGTGAGGCGAGCGACCGCCTCGAGCACCTCCGAGCCCGTAGCGCTCCCGGCCGGGTCGACCTCGCCCTGTTCCTCCTGGCCGACGACGAGCTCGCCGCTGACCGAGCAGCTCGCGCCGTGTGCCGCCGGGCCATCGAGCGCACACACTGGCTCACCGCCTGGCAGTTGCACCGCCGCTGACCGTCAGCCCGCGACTCCCGCCCCACGCGGCCCGCGCCCCCGCGCGCACCTTCGCCCTCTGGAGTCGTTTTGTCAGAGTCTGTTGCCAATGACGGCGTTCCGCTGCTGCTGCACGCCTACCCACCCAGCCTGGTCGACAGTGCCGTCGCCGCCTGCGGCCGCACCGAGAAGCGCCGCCGGCTCCTGTCCGCCCGGACCATGGTCTACTTCGTGCTCGCGATGGACCTCTTCGCCCCCGCGCCGTACCAGGAGGTCATGGACCGCCTGACCGTCGGACTGCGCGAGGCCGGCCTGTGGGGCGAGGGGCCCCTGCCGAGCCGGGCGAGCATCTTCCAGGCCCGCGAACGCCTGGGCCCGGAGCCGCTGTTCGAGCTCCAGCGCTCGGTGGCCCGGCCGATCGCCCACCCCGGCACTCCTGGCACCCACTGGGGCGGCCTGCGTCTGCTGCACCTGGAGCAGCAGTTCGTCGACCTGCCCGACCGGGCCTGTCCGGCCTCCCGGCTGCGCACCGTCGCGGTGGTCGAGACCGGCACCCGGACGGTCCTGGACGCCGCCGTGGGCGAGCAGGACCCGGACGCCGGGCTGCTCCGCTCGCACAGCCCCGGCACCCTGCTGACCGTCTGCGGGCAGCCGCTGCGGCTCGACCACTGGGATGCGGCCGCCGAGGCGCGAACGGCGCTGCTCTGGCAGCTGCCGCTGGGGCAGCGGCCACGCCCCACGCCCGAACGGCTGCTGCCCGACGGCTCGTTCCTCACCCGGTTGGCCGGACGACCGGTGCGCGTCCTCGCGCCCGGCGTGTTCACCAACCTGCTGGACGCCGGGCGGGCGCCGGGCGCCGACCTGCTCGGCATCCTCGCCCGCACCGACGCCGGCCGCGGCGCCCTGCGGGAGGCCCTGCTCGGCCCCGGCCGGGAGAAGGGACCGCTCACCAGCCGCACCTCCGACGGGGCACGGCAGGAGGTCTGCGGACGGCTGCTCGTGCACTACGCGCTGCGCCGCTCCGGCCGCACCTGGGCGGCCCACCGCCCGAGAGTGGTTCGGGAGCACCACGGCCAATCGCGGCTTAACCAAACAGCGTTGTCGCTCGTGGGGCGGTGAAACAGAATTCTTTCTGTGACCGGCGGACGGCGCGGACGGGAAAAGCCCGGACCGCAGAGCACCGAACCGCCGACCCGGAAAGGGAATTACCATGAGCCTTCGCATGAAGATCGCTGCTGCCGCAGTGTCCGCGCTCGCCCTCGGCACCGTCGCCGTCGGCGCCTCCCCGGCCTCGGCCAGCCCCGGCGGCTGCGTCTACAACGTGGACGCCTGCCTCTTCTACCACTCCAACTACGCCGGTGCGTTCAACGGTGACGGCGGCAACGACACCTACGGCGCCGCCTGGTACTTCGAGGGCTGCTCCAACGGCAACTGCGACGGCCAGGGCCAGGGCGTGAAGAACAACACCGCCAGCGTCGAGAACCTGAACTCGCGCACCCTCCGCATCTTCGTGAACTCCTACCAGCAGGGCCCCTACCAGGACATCCCGGGCCACACCTGGACCAACCTGAACTCGACCCTCTACAACAACAACGCTTCGCAGATGTTCCTCTAAAGAGAACCGACCGGGAATTCCCTTCCCGACGCGCTGAATTCGGTGGCCGGGCACGTGCACCGCACGTGGCCGGCCCCGCGCAGCCCGATTCCGCACACTGCTGAATTCCGTATGCCGCCCGATTCCGCTTGCCGCCCGCTCACCCCGAAGGATGGCCCTGGCATGGCTCCCGCCCGACTCACCGCCCCGCTGCTGGCCGCTACCCTGCTCGCCGTGGGCGTGCTCAGCACCGGATGCGCGGCGCACGCCCCCGCAACTGCTCCCGAGGCCGCTCCGGCCACCTCCTTGGCGCCGCTGCCGCGCCCCGCGATCCACGAGATCCCGGTGGCGGACAGCACCGCCAGCAAGTCCATGCCCGTCGAGGCGTACCTGTTCAGCTCCGCGCAGCGGCAGCAGGTGGAGAACGCCCGCGACACGCTCACCGTCCGGTGCATGCAGCGGTTCGGACTGAGCTACACCCCGCCGCCGCCACCGCCGGCGACCGACCGCGGCCAGGCCACCCACCGCTACGACGTGTCAGACCCCGCAAACGGCTACCGCCCGCCCGGCCCGGCGCCGACGCCGCGCCCCGCCCCTCCTCAGCTCTCCTCCGACGCGGTCAACGTGATGTCCGGTGGCGAGGTGCCGGGGAGTTCGAAGACGGTCACGAGCTACCACGGACTGCCGATCCCCAAGGGCGGCTGCGCGGGCGAGGCCGATGCCCGGCTAACCGCGCAGGGCGGCAGCATCCTCGACTCCCAGCTCGCCGTCGGCATCAACTTCGACAACTACCAGCGCTCCATGACGGACGACCGGCTCACCGCCGTCTTCCGGCAGTGGTCGGACTGCATGAAGGCCAAGGGCTACCAGTACCCGACCCCGAACGACGCGATGAAGGACTCCCGGTGGAAGCCCACCGCCCCGGCGCCCTCCGCCGATGAGATCGCCGTCGCCACCGCCGACTCGGCCTGCCGGCAGCAGACCAACGTCATCGGCACCTGGTACACCGTCGAGTCGGCGTACGAGACCGAGGCGATCCAGGCCGCCCAGCCGGAGCTGACCAAGGTCAAGGCGGGCATCGCCGCGGTGGTCCACAACGCCGAGACGGTCAACTCCGGTGGCAGCCTCTGAGTCTCAGAGCACCGCGGGAGCCGGCTCGTCGGTGCCGGGCCGCTCGGGTGCGTCGCCCCGCATCAGCCGCTGCGGGCGCCGCACCAGCAGGTAGCCGACCCCGAGCAGGGTGACCACGCCGACGCCGAGCAGGGCCGCCCACACCTGGTACCAGGGCGCACCGGGCGGGGCCAGCACGGCGCGCGGCCAGCACAGGTTGACCACCTCCAGGCCGGTCCAGACCACCGCGAGCGCGTTGACCAGGGTGCCCGTCCGGCCGTACGAGACCGGCCCGGTGGGCCGCCAGCGGCCGCGCAGCCGGGCGTTCAGCGAGACCACGGTGAGCAGCAGGAACGGCAGGAAGGTGGCCGCCGTACCGAAGGTGATCAGGCTGCCCATCGCGGCCGACTTCAGGCCCAGGGGCAGCGCGGCGGAGCTGATCACGGTGGCGGCGACCAGGCCGCCGATCGGCGCCTGGTGCCGGTTGACCTTGCGGACCTGGGCGGAGAGCGGGAAGACGCCGTCGCGCGCGAGCGAGTAGAGGCCGCGCGCGGCGCCGCCCTGCGAGGCCATCAGGCAGGCGGTGAAGGAGACCAGCACCACCACGACGAAGGGCTTGGCGGACCAGCCGCCGAACGCGGCGGTCACCGCCGTAGTGACCGGGTCGAGGTCCTCCCCGCGCACCACCGCCGCCGGGTCCGGGTGGGCGAGTTCGACGGCCACGGCGTTGAGGATCACCACCACGCCGACGCTCAGCAGCGCCCACCACATCGCCCGGGGCACCTGGCGGCCGGCGTCCTTGGTCTCCTCGGCGGTGGAGACGCAGGCGTCGAAGCCGATGAACGCCCAGCCGCCGACGGCGACCACGGCCAGGAAGGCCGACCAGGTGGAGACCCCGGCGTGGGCCGGGGCGTCCAGCAGGTCGGTCAGCAGGCCGAAGCCGTGGTCGCGGCAGAACAGCAGCAGGGCGAGGCCGACCAGCACCGAGGCGACCGCCTCGGCGGCGATGCCCAGCGAGACGAACCAGCGCAGGATGTTGATCCCGTACGCGTTGACCAGCGCGCAGGCGAGCATGAACGCCGCCGACACCAGCACCAGCCCCGCCGGGGTCGGGGTCAGCCCGAACAGCGCGAAGAACCACGGCGAGGCCAGGTAGGCCACGGTGGTGTTGGCGAACATCACCGCGAACTGCCACATCCAGCCGGTCAGCCAGGCGAAGGTGGGCCCGGCGAGGCGGCGGCTCCACTGGTACGCGCCGCCGGCCAGCGGCCACTGCGAGGCGAGCTCGGAGTAGACCGCGACCACCAGGAGCTGCCCGAGCAGGCAGACCGGCAGCGCCCACACCCAGGCCCCGCCGGCCACGCTCAGCCCGACCTGGCTGACGGCGTAGAGCCCGACCACGGGCGAGACCACCGCGAAGCCCATCGAGATGTTGCCCAGGACACCCAGGCTGCGGCGCAGCTCCTGGCGGTAGCCGAGCGCGGCCAGTCTGGCGGCATCCGTACCGGGACTGCCGGAATTGTCAGTCATCGTCCACCTCGCCGTCGAAAACTAACTTAGTTAGTCAGGGACGGTAGACCCTCGACCCGCCCGGACGGAAGAGTCGAGACCGGGCTGTGACCAGGGCTGTACTACGGTGAGCGAGGAATACCGGAGAGGGAGGGCCGCGGACGTGGGGCGACCGAGCAGGCCGTTGCTGAGCCGCGAGGGCATCGCCAGGGCCGCCCTGGAGCTGGTCGACGAGCAGGGCGCGGACGGGCTCACCATGCGGGCCATAGCGGAGCGCCTCGGCGTCAAGGCCGCCTCGCTCTACAACCACACCAGCGGCAAGGACGAGCTGATCGACGCGCTCGCCGAGCTGGTCAACGCCGAGATCGACCTCACCCACCTGGCCGCCGCGCAGCCCGGCGCCGAGTGGCGGGGCGCCGTCGCCGACTACGCCCGCAGCTACCGCGCGGCCTTCCTGCGCCACCCCAACACCATCGCCCTGCTGGCCCGCCGCCAGGTCGGCGCCGAACGCCAACTCCTCGGCTACGAAGCCCTGCTGTCCGCGCTCGACCGGGCCGGCCTGGCCCCCGCCGACGCCGCCGAGGCCGCCGCCGCCCTCGACTACCTCGTCCTCGGCTCGGCCCTGGAGACCTTCACCGCCGGCTTCACCTGCCCCGCCGACGACTACCGCCCGGCGTACCCCGCCCTCGCCACCGCCCTGGCCGCCTCCACCGAACGCGACACCGGTGCCGGTACCGGCACCGGCAGCAACCCGTCCGGCCTCGACGACCGCGGCTTCGAACTGGCCCTGCGCCTCCTCCTCGACGGCCTCGCCGCCCGCCTCACCACCGCCTGAGCTGCGGCCTTCAGCCGGCCGGGGTCACCAGACCGTGGTCGTAGGCGAGGATGACGAGGTGGACGCGGTCGCGGGCGTCGAGCTTGGCGAGCAGGCGGGTGACGTACGCCTTGACGGTGGCCGGGGTGATGAAGAGGGTGTCGGCGATCTCGGGGTTGGCGAGACCGCGGGCGATCAGGGTGAGGACTTCGCGTTCGCGGTCGGTGATGCCGGTGAGCGGCTTGGGGGCCGCGGCCCGAGGGCGGGCGGCGAAGGCCTCGATCAGGCGGCGGGTGACCTTGGGAGCGATCAGGGCGTCACCCTCGGCCACGACCCGGACGGCGGTGATGATGTCGTCCAGGCCCATGTCCTTGACCAGGAAGCCGGCGGCTCCGGCCCGCAGGGCGTTGTGGACGTTCTCGTCGTCGTCGAAGGTGGTCAGCACGATGACGTGCGGGGCCTCGGGGGCGGCGGCGATCAACTGGGTGGCCTCGATGCCGTCCATGCCGGGCATCCGGATGTCCATCACGACCACGTCCGGGGCGAGTTCGCGGACCAGCCGGACGGCCTCGGCGCCGTTGCCGGCCTCGCCGACCACCTCGATGTCCGGCAGATCGGCGACCACCATGGCCAAGCCGGCCCGGATCAGCGGCTGGTCGTCGACCAGGACGAGACGGATCACCTTCAGGCCTCCAGCGGCAACGGCAGCCGGGCGGCCACGCGGTACCCGCCCTCGGGGCGCGGCCCGGCCGTGAACTCGCCGTCGAGCAGCTGCACCCTGTCCCGCATCCCGGCCACACCGTAACCGGTGCCCCCGCCCGGACCGCCGCCGGGCCCGCTGTCGACGATCACCAGTGACAGCTCGTCAGCGGCGAAGCCCACCTTGACCAGGCACTGCTGCGTACCGGAGTGCTTGACCACGTTGGTGACGGACTCCTGGACGATCCGGAAGGCGGCGAGGTCCACCTCCGGCGGCAGCGGGCGCCGCTCGCCGCGCCACTCCACGTCCACCCGGACCCCGGCGCCGCGCACGTTCGCGACCAGCTGGTCGACGTCCGCCAGGGAGGCGAGCGGCGCGGCCGACTCGGCGTCATGGAGCGCACCCAGCATCCGCCGCAGCCCGGCGAGCGTCTCCCGACTGGTGGACTCGATGACACCCAGGGCCTGCCGGGCGCCCTCCGGCTGGGACTCGATGACGCGCCTGGCCGCACCGGCCTGGATCGCCACCACGCCGATGCTGTGGGCGACCATGTCGTGCAGCTCCCGGGCGATCCGCAACCGCTCGGCCGTCACCGCCTGTTCGGCCGCGCGCTCGCTCAACTCCTGGGCGTGCAGGCGCTCCTGGCGTCGCGAGTTGCCGATCACCCAGGCCACCGCGACCATCATCAGCACCACGGCCTCGACCGAAGTGCCCACCCGCAGCCCCAGTGCGATCCGCACCCCGAGGTAGCCGAGCAGCCCGGCCAGCGCGATGGCGGCCGCCAGGAGCGAAGTCCGCCTGGGGGCAGGGGAGGTGGCGGCGCACAGAGCAACGCAGACCGGCAGATACTGCTCCGGCGCGATGCTGGTGGTGTGGAAGGGCCCGTTGGTGAGGGCCAGCGCGCTCAGGACCAGCGCGAGCACCGCCGCCGCCGGCCACTTGGCCAGCCACCGGCAGGCCAGGCCGAGCAGCACCGCCGCGAGCAGCAGCATCACCAGCTCGTGGGACTGCATGGCGAACGGCGCGACCTGGTCGCTCTTCTCGCCCCACGGCGCCAACGACTCGCCCGGCCAACGGATCTGGACCACGAAGGAGTACAGCGTGGACACGCACCAGGCGAGCGCCGTCCACCCGCCGGGGGTGACGCGCCGGAGCAGGGTGGCGGGCGGGGTCACTGACATGGGCCGATCGTAGCCAGGACCGCCCGGCGGGCGAATCGGAGCACGGGTGTACACCCCTGGTCGGCACCCCACCCCGACCACGCTCCGATGACGCCGCACCGGCCCGGTAGGCACCGTTGTCCCCATGACGAAAACCGACCGCCACACGGGGACGACCGACGTCGTCCGACTCACGGATGTACGCAAGGACTTCGGCGACTACGCGGCGCTGGACGGCGTCTCGCTGACGATCGGCGCGGGCGAGGCCGTCGCCGTGATGGGCCCGTCCGGCTCGGGCAAGTCGACACTGCTCAACCTGGTGTCCGGCCTCGACCGGCCGAGCTCCGGATCGGTGGTGGTCGGCGGGCAGGACTTGGGCGGGCTGGACGAGAAGGGGCTGGCGCTGTTCCGGCGGCGGACGATCGGGGTGGTGTTCCAGTTCTTCAACCTGCTGGACGACCTGCCGGCGCTGGACAACATCGCGCTGGCCGGGCAGTTGAGCGGCCTGAAGGCCTCGGCAGCCCGCGAGCGCGGCCTGGAGCTGATGGGCGAGCTCGGCATCGCCGACCGCCGGGACGTCTACCCGGCCGCGCTCTCCGGCGGCGAGCGCCAACGCGTCGCCACAGCAAGGGCGTTGATGAACCGGCCGGCCCTGCTGCTGGCCGACGAGCCGACCGGCGCGCTGGACAGCCGCTCCGGCGAGCAGGTGATGCAGCTGCTCGCCGATCTGAACGAGCTGGGCCAGACCCTGCTGATCGTCACCCACGACCCGCGGCTCGCGGCGCAGTGCGCCCGCCGGGTGGTCGAGGTGGCGGACGGCCGCATCGCCCGCGACCGCAGCACGGCGGTGGCCCGGTGAGCGCCGTGCTGCGGGCCGCCCGCGCGGCGGTCGCGCGCCGCAGGCTGCAGACCTTCGTCCTCGGTGTGGTGGTGCTGGTCTCCAGCGCGATGGTGGTCGCCACCCTCGGCCTGCTGGCAGCCGTGTCCGGCCCCTTCGACCAGGTGTACGCCGCCGCCAAGGGCGCCCACGTGGTCGCGGAGTTCGACGCCGCCCGGGTCACCCCCGAGCAGCTCACGCGGGCCGCGCACACCCCCGGCGTGAGCGCCGTCGCGGGCCCGTACCCGGAGGCGGTACTGCACCAGGCCGCCATGACCGGCGAGCGGCCGATCGGCCTCGCCGGTGCGCTGACCGTGGTCGGCCGTGACCGGACGGACACCCCGGTCGACGTCCTGAAGCTGTCCGCCGGGCGCTGGGCGACCGCCGTCGGCGAGATCGTGCTCGACCTGCCCCCGGGGCTCGGCCCCCTGCTGATCACCACCGACCGGCACCTCACCACGCCGGACGGCACCGACCTCAAGGTGGTCGGCTACACCGACTCGGCCAGCCGGTCGGCGGGCGGCTGGGTCACCCCCGAGCAGGCGCGGGCGCTGCACGCGGGATCGTGGCAGATGATGTACCGGTTCCACCGGGCAGGCTCCGAAGCCGAGTTGCGCGAGAGCACGGCTGCCGCGACCACCGGCCTGCCCGAGCACGCCATGACCGGGGTGAGTTCGTACCTGGCGATCAAGGCCGCCCTCGCCAAGGGGCCGGGCACGTACGTCCCGTTCCTGACCGTGTTCGGTGTCCTGGGCCTGCTGGTCTCCGTCCTGATCGTCGGCAACGTGGTGAGCGGCGCGGTGGTCTCGGGGTTCCGGCACATCGGCATCCTCAAGGCCCTCGGGTTCACCCCGAACCAGGTGACGGCGGTCTACCTGCTGATGGTCACCGCCCCGGCCGCGGCCGGCTGCGCGCTCGGCGCAGTGGTCGGCGGCGTGGTCGGCAAGAGACTGGTGCGCCAGGCGTTCTGGGGCATCTCCGGCGGCCAGCTGGTGCGCGACGGGGCCGGCATCCCGGGCTGGGCCTACCCGGTGGTGCTGCTCGGGATGCCCGCGCTGGCCGTGCTCTCGGCGCTGCTCCCCGCGCTGCGGGCCCGTCGGCTGCCCGCCGCGGTGGCCGTCAGCGCGGGCGGCGCACCGCGGACCGGCCGGGGCCTGGCCGTCCAGCGGTGGCTGAGCGGCTCGCGGCTGCCGCGCGCGGTGAGCCTGGGCCTGGGCTGGCCGTTCGCCCGGCCGGGCCGCACCGCGCTGACCCTGTCGACGGTGGTGCTGGGGGTCACCACGGTGACGCTGGCGCTCGGCCTCTCGGCCTCGGTGGTCGGGTACGGGCGCAGCCAGCAGCAGACGGACGTGATCCAGGTGCAGGCGCAGGTCGGCAACGCGCAGTGGGACCCGACCCCGGCCACCCACACCGACGAGCAGCTCATGGCACTGCTCAGGGCGATGCCCGGCACGGCGCACGTCCGTGCCGACGCGCCGCTGGAGACCAGGTCGCCCGGCTCCTCGGAGGTGGTCCAGGTCGGCGTCCAGCTGGGCGACAGCGAGGCGCTCCACCCCGATCTGGTGCGGGGGCGGTGGACGGCCGGGCCGGGTGAGGCGGTGGTCTCCGGTGAGTACTGGCGGCAGCACCGCGTCTCGCTCGGGCAGACGATCGTGCTGACCGACGCCGACGGGCGGGCCGTGCCGGAGAAGGTGGTCGGCGAGACCTCGGGCGGCTGGGACGTGACGAGCGTCGAGTGGGACAGGTTCGTGAAGCTCAGCGCCGGCCGGCGGGCCATGACCTTCTCCGTCCAGCTCACCCCCGGCACCGACCCGGCGGCCTACGCGGCGGCGGCCGGCCGGCTCGACCCGGGCCTGCGGGCCTCGGTCAACGGCGGGGCCGACACCATGGAGAAAGTGATCATCAGCGTGGTGTCCACGCTGACCCTGTTGCTGATCATCGTCTCGGCGCTGGGCGTGTTCAACACCGTGGTGCTGGGCACCCGCGAGCGGCGCAAGGACTTGGGGATGCTCAAGTCGATCGGCATGACCCCGCGCCAGGTGGTCGCCATGGTGGTGACCGCGATGACGGCGCTCGGCGCCCTCGGCGGCCTGGCCGGCGTCCCGCTCGGGATGCTGGCCCACCGGATCGTCATCCCGGCCACCGGGCGCAGCACCGGCATCGACCTGCCGGCCTCCCTGCTGCACGTCTGGCGCTGGCAGGTGGTGCTGCCGACCCTCCTGGCCGGTGCGGTGATCGCCGCCCTGGGGGCGTACCTGCCGGCCCGCGGCGCGGCGAAGACGCCGGTGGCCGAGGTGCTGCGGACCGAATAGCCGCCCGCGGCTGTGGTGCGGGTCACAGCGACATGCTGCCGTCACACTGAAATGCGGTGGCGCCCGGCGTGGTTGTGGGGCCTGTGGCGCATCCTCTCCGCGGGTGCGCGAAATGCCTGGGTACCTGTGAGGAACGCCGATGACTGTCGCTGAATCCGCCGCCTCGCGCGCGGCCGAGCTCCTCTCCCGGCCGGTCGAGCTGAACGGCCTGACCGTCCCGAACCGCATCGCGATGGCCCCGATGACCCGCGCGTTCTCCCCGGGCGGCGTGCCCGGGGAGGACGTGCGCTCCTACTACGCCCGCCGCGCCGCCGCCGGGGTGGGGCTGATCGTCACCGAGGGGACGTACGTCGGCCACGAGTCGGCCGGGCAGAGCGACCGGATCCCGCGCTTCCACGGCGAGGAGCAGCTGGCCGGCTGGGCGAAGGTGGCCGAGGACGTGCACGCGGCGGGCGGCACGATCGTGCCGCAGCTGTGGCACATCGGCATGGTCCGCAAGCAGGGCCAGCCGCCGTACGCCGAGGCCCCCGCCGTCGGCCCCTCGGGGCTGCGGCTGGACGGCACCGAGGGCACCGGCCGGGCGATGACCCGCACCGACCTGGACGAGGTGATCGGCGCCTTCGCCGAGGCGGCCGCGGCCGCCGAGCGGATCGGCTTCGACGGCGTGGAGCTGCACGGCGCGCACGGCTACCTGATCGACCAGTTCCTCTGGGCCGGCACCAACCGCCGCACCGACGCCTACGGCGGCGACCCGGTGGCCCGCGCCACCTTCGCGGCCGAGATCGTGGCCGCCGTGCGGGAGGCCGTCTCGCCCGAGTTCCCGGTGATCTTCCGCTACTCGCAGTGGAAGCAGGAGGCGTACGACGCCCGCCTGGCCGAGAGCCCGGAGGAGCTGGAGGCGATCCTGGCGCCGCTGGCCGCCGCCGGGGTCGACGTCTTCCACGCCTCCACCCGGCGGTACTGGCTGCCGGAGTTCGAGGGTTCGGACCTCAACCTGGCGGGCTGGACCAAGAAGCTGACCGGCAAGCCGACCATCACCGTCGGCTCGGTCGGCCTGGACGGCGACTTCATCCGCGCCTTCGTCGGCGAGGGCGCGCCCGTGCGCAATCTCGACAACCTGCTCGACCGCCTGGAGCGCGAGGAGTTCGACCTGGTCGCCGTCGGCCGCGCCCTGCTGCAGGACCCGCAGTGGGCCGAGAAGATCCTGGCCGGCCGCCACGACGAGCTGCAGCCCTACAACGCCGAGGCGACCAAGACGCTTAGCTAGCGGCCACGGTCCTGATCCGTGCGTGATCGCGCACGGATCAGGGCCAGGGCCTGCCGTTCGGGTCACGCCGGGCGGCAGGCCCTAACATGGCGGGATGGGCAGCGGCACAGAACTGGCAGATGCGCACCCCTCGCAGCAGTGGACGGGCGAGCGGTTGGACGCGGCCGCCGCCGTGCTGGCGCTGCTGGCCGACCGGACCAGGCTGGCGCTGATGGAGCGGCTGGGGCGGGGCGAGGCCGACGTCACCACGCTGACCGAGGCCACCGGGGCCCCGCGGCCGTCGGTCTCCCAGCACCTGGCCAAGCTGCGGCTGGCCGGGCTGGTGACCACCCGCAAGGAGGGGCGCCGGGTGGTGTACGCCCTGCGGCACGGGCATCTGCGGCGGCTCGTGGACGAGGCGCTGAACGTGGCGGACCACCAGCTCGGGGCGCTGCCGCCGCACGACTGAGCCCCGGGGAGCCGGCCGCGAGGCGCCTGACCGCCCCGAACAGGTGCGTGAGTGCGCACATGTTCGTACAATGGGACGGTCGCCCCTGCCATCCGCACCCCCGGGACGGGCCCGATGCTGTCCGTACTGCGCAACCGCACCTACCGCCGCCTGTTCACCGCCCAGGTCGTCGCCCTGGTCGGCACCGGCCTGGCCACCGTGGCGCTCGCCCTGCTCGCGTACGACCTGGCCGGGGCCGACGCCTCGGCGGTGCTCGGCACGGCGCTGGCGATCAAGATGGTCGCCTACGTGGCCGTCGCGCCGCTGGCCGGCGCGCTCGCCGGGCGGGTGCCACGGCGGGCGCTGCTCGTGAGCACGGACCTCACCCGGGCCGCCGTCGCGCTCGCGCTGCCGTTCGTGAGCCAGGTCTGGCAGGTCTACCTGCTGGTCTTCCTGCTGCAGGCCGCCTCGGCCGCGTTCACCCCGACCTTCCAGGCCACCATCCCGGAGGTGCTGCCCGCCGAGCGGGACTACACCGCCGCGCTGTCGATGGCCCGGCTCGCGTACGACCTGGAGTCGCTGTTCAGCCCGGCGCTGGCCGCGCTGGTGCTCTCCGCCGTGTCGTACGGCTGGCTGTTCGGCGGCACGGTGGTCGGTTTCCTGGCCTCGGCGGCGCTGGTGGTCTCCGTCGTCCTCCCGAAGGCAGCGGCCCAGCCCGGCGGCGGCTACCGCAGGGCGGGCTCCGGCATCCGGCTGTTCCGGGCCACCCCCCGGCTGCGGGCCCTGCTCGCGCTCGACCTCGCCGTCGCGGCGGCCGGCGCGATCGTCTTCGTGGACACCGTGGTGGTGGTCCGCGAGCACTTCCACCGCCCGGCCGGGGCCGTCTCGCTGGCGCTCGGCTCGTACGGGGCGGGCTCGATGCTCACTGCGCTGCTGCTGCCCCGGCTGCTGGCCCGGGCCGGTGACCGGCAGGTGATGCTGCCCGCCGCGCTCGCGCTGCCGCTCGCCCTCGCGGCGGCCGCCGCCGTCACCGCCGCCCCCGGCACCGGTGCGAGCTGGGCCGCGCTGCTCGGGGCCTGGGCGCTGATCGGCGCCGCGAGCTCCGCCGTGCTCACCCCCGGCGGCCGGGTGGTCCGCCGCTCGGCCGCCGACGCCGACCTGCCCGCCGCCTTCGCCGCGCAGTTCTCGCTCTCGCACGCCTGCTGGCTGCTCACCTACCCGCTGGCCGGCTGGCTCGCCGCCGGGGCCGGCCTGCCCGTCACCGCCCTCACCCTCGGCGCCCTCTCGCTGGCCGGGGTGCTCGCGGCGGCCGCGCTCTGGCCCGGTCACGACCCCGAGACCCTCGACCACGTGCACGCCGAACTCCCGGCCGGCCACCCCCACCTGGCCGACGCCCACCCCGCCACCGCCGGCGGCTGGCGCCACGGCCACCACTACGTGATCGACCAGCACCACCACAGCTGGCCCTCGGCCGCCGCCCACTGACGGGCCGTCGTATCGTGACCACCGGCGGAAGGAGCACCGTGGCCGAGACCCTGGGCACGAGCAAGGCGGAACTGGTCGAGCAGGCGCAGCGGCGGATGCGGGAGGTGATCCCGGACAACACCTGGACCACCCGGCAGAAGCTGGCGCTCACCTGCCGGATCCTCTTCGACGCGGGGCACGACTCCGGCCTGGCCGGGCAGATCACCGCCCGCGCCGAGCAGCCGGGCACGTACTGGACGCAGCGACTGGGCCTCGGCTTCGACGAGATCACCGAGGAGAACCTGCTCCTGGTGGACGAGGACCTGCGCGTGCTGGCAGGCGAGGGCATGGCCAACCCGGCCAACCGGTTCCACAGCCACGTCTACCGGGCCCGGCCGGACGTCAACTGCATCATCCACACCCACCCGCTGCACGCCTCCGCGCTGTCGATGCTGGAGACCCCGCTGGTCGTCTCGCACATGGACTTCACCCCGCTGTACGAGGACTGCGGCTTCCTCCCCGACTGGCCCGGCATCCCGGTCGGCAACGAGGAGGGCGAGATCATCTCCGCCGCGCTCGGCGACAAGCGGGCCCTGCTGCTGGCCCACCACGGGCAGTTGGTGGCCACCGGCTCGGTCGAGGACTCCTGCGTGCTCGCCGTGCTGATCGAGCGGGCCGCCCGGCTGCAACTGCTGGCCTCGGCGGCCGGGCAGATCCGCCCGCTGCCGCCGGAGCTGGCCCGCGAGGCCCACGACTGGACCTCCACCCCCAAGCGCGGCCAGGCCGCCTTCGCCTACTACGCCCGCCGCGCCCTGCGTGCCGGGCACGGCGACGCCCTCAGCGGCTGAACAAGCGGCTTGCGGTTGCCGCAACGTCAACTTCTACCGTCGTGGTCAGGGCCGGAGACACCGGCCCGGTGATGGGAGGCCCACCGCCGTGCGCTGGTCGATCGCGGAAGTGTCCCGGATGTCGGGCGTGACGTCCCGGACCCTCCGGCACTACGACGAGATCGGGCTGCTGCCGCCCGCGGGGATCGCGGGCAACGGGCACCGGTACTACGCCGAGGCCGAGCTGCTGCGCCTGCAACAGATCCTGCTGATGCGGGAGCTGGGCGTGGGGCTGCGGGAGATCCGGGCCGTGCTCGACAGCGGGGTCGACCAGGTCGCCGCCCTCCGCGAGCACCACCGGCAGCTCCTTGCCGAGCGGAGCAGGCTGACGACGCTGGCCCGGACGGTCGAGCGGACCATCGCCGAGTTGGAGGCACACGAGGAGCGGGACGAGATGACGACGATCAACCGGCCGGAGAACCTGTTCGAGGGCTTCGAGCTCTCCGAGGGCGGGACGGCCGCCGAGGCCGAGATCCGGGAGAAGTACCCGCAGGCCTGGGAGCAGTCCCGGCAGGCGGTCGCGGCGATGACCGCCGAGGACACCGAGCACTGGCAGCGCGAGGTGACGGCCCAGCTGATCCGCTTCGCCGAGTTCATGGTCGCGGGCACCCCGGTGACCGACCCGGCGGTGCAGGCCGAGGTCGACCGGCACCACCAGGGCGTCAGCCGGTTCTGGACCCCGAACGCCGCCGGCTACCGGGGCCTGGCCCGGACCTACGCCGAGGACCCGGCGTACCGGGCCAACTTCGACAAGATCGCCGAGGGCCTCGCCGAGTACCTGCGCGAGGCCGTGAACCACTACGCGGACACCCGGCTCAGCTGAGCCGCTCCCGGCCCGGCGCCGCCGCGAGCAGCCCCGCCACGGTCGCCGCCTCGGGGGCGCCGAGCCGGGTGAAGATCCGCAGGGCCGCGTCGAGATGGCCGGCCGCCTCCTCGGGGGCGGCCGGCTCGGGCAGCTTCGGCAGCGCCACTCCCAGGACGGTGTGGGCCAGGCCCTGGCAGTAGGCCTTGCCGAGCTCCTCGGCCATCCGCAGGGCCGCCGCGGCGTCCTGGGCGGCCTCGCCGTACCGCCCCTGGTCGACCCGGCACTCCGCCAGTCGCGCCAGGCACAGGCTCTCCCAGTCCCGCTTCCCGAGCTGCCTGAACTCGGCCAGCGCCTGCGTCAACTGCTCGGCGGACTCGTCCGGCCGACCGGCACTGCGCAGCACGCACCCGTAGCTGTAGAGCACCGTCCCCACCCCGTCCCCCTGGGCCCGGGCCAGCCGGACGGCCTCGGCGGAGGAGGCCACGGCCGCCTCCGCCTCGCCGAGCGCCAGCAGGACCCGGGCCGTGGTGGCAAGGACCCGGGAGGCCGAGGCCTGGTCGCCGAAGCCCTCCGCCAGCTCCTTGGCCAGACGCAGCAACGGAAGTGCCTCGACCGAGCGCCCGCTGGAGAAGTACAGCGCCCCCAGCGTGTTGGCGGCCAGGAAGCGGCAGCAGTCGTCACCCGCCCGCTCGGCGAGCGCCACGGCCAGGGCCAACTGCTCGGCGGCGGGCTCGTAGGCGTCCGTACCGTAGTCCAGCCTGCCCGCGAGGTAGTGCGCCCGCGCCTGCGCACCCAGCGCCCCGACGCTCTCGGCGGCCTCGACCGCGCACTCGATCAGCCGCCGGAACTCCGCCCGGTGCGCCGGCCCGGCCACCTGGGTGAACCAGAGCAGCAGCAGGTCCACCGCCTGCCGGACACCGTGCTCGCCCTCCCCGGGTTCGGCCGGGACCTCGCGCAGCGCGGCAGCCACCACGGTCGACAGCAGCTCGTGCTCCACCCGCAGCCACTGGCTGGCCCCGGCCGGGCCCGTCGGCACCAAGCCGGGGGCGGCCGTGGGCTGCAGGTGGCGCAGCAGGGCATGGGTCGGCTCGAGCAGCCGGGAGACACCGACGGCCGTGGCCAGCAGGTGGTCGAGCAGCCGGTCGAGCGCCGCCTGCCGCCCTTGCCGCGGGTCGGTCCGCAGGCAGAGCCGGCGGGCGTACAGCCGGATCAGGTCGTGGTAGCGGTAGCGCCCGAATCCGTACAGCTCCAGCAGGCCCGCGTCGACCAGGTCCTCGGCGTACTGCTCGGCCTGCCACTCCTCCGTGCCGAGCAGCGCGGCCACCGCGTCCAACGGCAGCTCGGCACTGTCAGCCAGCGCCAACAACCGGAAGGAGCGCGCCAGTTCGGGCGACAGTACCTCGTACCCGAGCTGGAAGCAGGCCTCCACGGCCAGATCGTCGGCCTTCAACTCGTCCAACCGGCTCTGCTCGTCGCGGAGTCGGGCGAGCAGAGCCGCGAGCGGGCGGCCAGGACGAGCCGCCGCCCGGGCCGCCGCGATCCGGATCGCCAGTGGCAGCTGCCCGCAGGCGGCCGTCAACTCCGCTGCAGCTTCGGGCTCTTCGGCCACCCGGTCGGGGCCGACCACGGCGGCGAGCAGCCGCAGGGCCTCCGACTCGTCGAGAACGGTCAGATCGACCTGCCGGGCGCCGGAGAGCAGCAGCGCCCGGCTGCGGGTGGTCACCAGGACCGCGCAGCCGGCTCCGCCGGGGAGCAGCGGCCTCAGCTGGGCGGCGTCCCGGGCGTTGTCCAGCAGCACCAGCACCCGGCGCTCGGCCAGCAGTGAGCGGTACTGCGCGGCGCGCTGCTCCACGTCCTCCGGAATCGCCGCCTCGGCGACCCCGAGGCTCTGCAGGAAGTGCGCCAGTACGGTGCCGGCGGCGGCCGGAGCGGGGGAGGCACCACGCAGGTCGACGTACAGCTGCCCGTCGGGGTACTCCGCCCGGAGGCGGTGGGCCAGACGGACGGCGAGGGAGGTCTTGCCGACGCCGCCGATCCCGGAGAAGACGGCGATCGGCAGGCTCCGCTCGGCGCGGGAGCCGGGCTCGTCGGCAGCCGCACCCCGCCCGGCCAGCCAGTCCAGGCTGGACTCGACCAGGGCGCTGCGGCCGGTGAAGTCCGCCAGATCGGCCGGAAGTTGGCGCGGCACGGGAGCGTCGGCCCGGGCCGGGCGGGCGGGGGCGCTACGCGGCTCGGGGACGTCCAGGGTCAGGGCCGGGTCGGCCCGCAGGATGCGGGTGTGCAGGGCGGCAAGATCGGTGCCCGGATCGACGCCGAGCTCCTCGGCGAGCAACCGGCGGGTCTCGGCGTAGACCGCCAGGGCCTCCGCCTGCCGCCCGCTCCGGTAGAGCGCCAGCATCAGCAGACCGCGCGGCCGCTCCCGCAGCGGGTGCTCGGCGGTCAGCACCCGCAGCTCCGCCGCGCTCTGCTGGTGCAGCCCCAGCTGCAGCGCGCAGTCGTACAGGTCCTCCTGGGCGCGCAGCCGCAGCTCGGTGAGCCTGTCCCGCTGGCGCTCGGCGTACGGGCCGGGGACGCCCGCGAGGGCCGTGCCGTCCCAGCGGTCCAGCGCGCCGGCGAACCGCGCGTGCGCCTCGGCCGCGCCCCCGGCGGACCAGGACCGGTGGGCGGCCGCCACGTCCTGCTCGAACAGCTCGCTGTCCAGCGCCTCCGGCGTGGTGCGCAGCAGGTACCCGTCGGCGGCCGAGACCAGGACGGCACCGGTGCGCCTGGCCTGCCGCTCCGGCTCGAGCACCGTCCGCAGCCGCCAGGCATAGCTGCGCAGGACGCCGGCCGACCTGGCAGGCGGCTCCTCACCCCAGATCGCGTCGGTCAGCTCGGCCATGCCCACGGCCCGTCCGGCCTGCAGTGCCAGCACGACCAGCATGGCCCGCTGCTGCGGAGGCCCGAGGTCCAACTCCTGACCGGCCCGCCACCCCCTGACCGGCCCGAGCACACCGAACCGGACGTCAGCCGAAGACTGCGCGGCGTCGTGCGTCATCTCCCACCCCCGATTTCGACCACATTTTGTCCGGTTCTGGCCAGTCGATTGCTCGCCGTTGATCGAATATTGATTGATGCTACGCACACTTGCGGAGCCCGCCCACCGAGGCACCACCAGCGCAACGAAGCAGGAGAATCGCCATGGCCGAGCCCATCATCGCCGACCAGACGCAGGAAACCCCCACCCACCCGAACCACCAGATCGCTCCCAGCCACCTCCGGCACGGGTCCGGCACCATCCTGGACATCACCGGCGTCGCCGAGGGGACCAAGCCGCAGGACCCCCGCGGGGAGATCTGACCCTCCCGCCGGCACGCCGAAGGCCGCGTACACCTCCAGGGTGTACGCGGCCTCAGGTATTGCGGGCACTCACCGGGCCGGACCGGTCGTCATCTCCCGATGCGGCAGCCGAGCCCGGGCCCGTCCCGGGAGCAGCAGCAGACCGAACAGCACCTGCGCCACCACCAGGCCGGGCCGGCCGGGAAAGGCCAGTACCAGCACCGGCACCGCCAACCCCGCCGCCACCGCCGGCCGCACCCACGCCGCCCGCCGCCACGGCGAGACCAGCGCGAAGAGCAGGACCGCCGGAGCGGTCACGAACACCGCCAGGTACCACGGCAGAACGGCAAGCGTCAGGGCTCCGTCGGGCATGTCCCCGAGCGCCCAGGCCATCACCAGGACGAGCACCCACAGATACGCCAGGTACCGGACCGTCACCCGCGCGAACCACCGCCCGGCGTGCTCGTCTCCCCCGCTGCCACCCATCTCTCCCCCTTCGGACGGACTCCGTCCAGGGTGACGGACCGCGCGGGCCGGCACCTGAGTACCCGTACTCAGCTACGCGTGGACGGCTCCGGCCGGCCTGCCGTAGGCCTGGGCGGCCAGCTCGGCGTGCTTCGCCTCCTGCATGGCCGTCACCTTCCGCACCACCAGGACGGCGAGCACGGCGGCGACGATCATCAGGGCGTCCCCGGCGGCCTCCAGCGCCGCGCCCGTGCGGAAGGACTCCATGTCGGTGGCCTTGCCACCCAACCTGGCCCCGACCTGGCCGAGGATGTTGCCGCCCATGAAGGCGGCCCACCAGAAGTTCAGCAGGGCCGGGGAGGCGGGCTGCGGCACACCGTTCCCGTCGGGCCGGCCGCTCGACCACCAGATGTCACCGGCGATCTGCCGCGGGACCCACAGGGCCATGAACGGGACGAACCAGCCGCCGATCGCCCAGCCCCGGCCGCGCTGCTGCCTGCCGTAGTCGAACGCCTCGGCGTTGACCCGGGCCCGGTGGAACCAGGTGATGAAGGTGACGCCACTGGCGATCAGTGCCACCAGGCTGACCACCGAGGCCAACTGGGCGAAGTGGTCGGCGTCGTCGGCCGCGGCGAGGTCCACCGAGCTCAGGTCGGTGATCGCGTCGTCCGCCATACGAAAGAGCTTGAGATCGGCGATCAGCTCGAGGACGGTGGCCGCTCCGCAGACGGCGAGCAGGATGCAGGCGGCCACCGCCGCACTGCGCGGTGAACGGTAGACGGCGGGCTTGGCCATGCGCGTGTGCTCCAGGATCGGATGCCGGACGAGGAAGCGAAAACGTACCCTCGACCGCCTCCATCAAGGCAACACAATTTCCTCGCCGTATTCACGTCCTGTATCAATTGGCCGCATTATCCGGGCAAATGTCCGGTAAATTCCGTCAGCCGGCGGGGGTGAAGCTCTGGGTGCCGACCACGTCCAGCAGGGCCAGCCGGCCGGCCGCGTCCGTGCCCGGGGGCGGGGTGAACAGGACCAGGCGCTGGTCGCCCTCGGGGGCGAGGAGCACCTGGCAGTCGAGGTCGACCGGGCCGATCGCGGGGTGGAGCACCCGCATCCGGGTGTGCCGCCGGACGGCGACTTCGTGGCGCTCCCAGAGCGCGGCGAACTCCGCGCTGCGCTCGCGCAGCCGCTCCACCAGCCGGGTGGACGCGGCGTCGCCGGAGCGGCGCCCGGTGGCCGCCCGCAGGTCGGCCACGTGCAGGCGGCTGTAGTGCTCGTGCTCCTCGGCGGGGTACGCCGTCCGGGCCGCCGGGTCGGCGAACCAGCGCCAGACCACGTTGCGACCGTGCTCGGAGACGGTGCAGACCCCGCCGAGCAGGGCCCGGGCGATCTCGTTCTGGGCCAGGACGTCACCGAGGTCGTTCAGCACCTGGGCCGGTGTGGTGCTCAGCCGGTCGAGCAGGTGCAGCAGGCCGGGGCTGACGTGGTCGCCCGTGGCGCGCCCGGCCGGCGGCTGGTGCCCGGCCAGCAGGTGAAGGTGGTCCCGCTCGTCCCCGCTGAGCCGCAGCGCCCGGGCCAGCGCCGCGAGCAGCTGGGTCGAGGGCTTGGGGCCCCGGGCCTGCTCGAGACGGGTGTAGTAGTCGACCGACATGCCGGTCAGCTGGGCCACCTCCTCACGCCGCAGCCCCGGCGTCCGGCGCCGGGCCCCGGCGGGCAGGCCGACCTCCTCGGGGCGGACACGCTCCCGGGAGCAGCGCAGGAAGTCGGCCAGCTCGGCGCGGTTGATCGTCATGTGATCATCCTGCCGGAGGCGGCAGGGCTCATCCAGGGACTGCCGGTCCCAGGCTCCGCGAGGCTCTCCCGCCCACCCTGGCCCGGCTCCACAGTGGTGCCACCGACCACCGCTGAAGGAGCCTCACATGACCACCACCCGCACCGTCACCGTCGCCGACGCCCAGGTCGGCTACGACATCCACGAGGCGGAGGGCTCGACCGCCCCCGCCCTGGTCCTGGTGCACGGCACCGGCTCGGCCGGAGCGGCCCTGACCTGGGGTCAGCTCGCCCCGCGGTTCGCCGAGCGCCGCACCGTCATCACCCCGGACCTGTCCGGCACCGACCGCACCACCGACGGCGGCGGCCCGCTCACCGTCGAAGGCCTGGCCGCCCAGGTGATCGCCGTGATCGAGGACGCCGGCACCGGCCCGGTCGACCTGCTCGGGTTCTCGATGGGCTCGCCGGTCGTCACCGCCGTGGCCGCGCAGCGGCCCGACCTGGTGCGGCGCCTGGTCCTGGTGGCCGGCTGGGCCCACACCGAGGGGGACGAGTACCTGCGCAACCTCTTCACCCTCTGGCAGAGCCTGGGCCCGCTGGACGCCGGAGCCTTCGGCCGCAGCGTGACCATGACCGGTTTCAGCCGCGGCTTCCTCAACCTGATCGGCCGTGAGCAGGTCGAGCAGCTGACCCTCAACCTGCCGCCGACCCCGGGCACCCTGCGCCACGTCGACCTGGACGCCCGGATCGACATCCGCCACCTGCTGCCCCTGGTCCAGGCGCCGACCCTGGTGATCGCCGGCAGCCAGGACGCGACCGTGCCCGTCGAGCAGACCCGCGCCCTGCACGCGGCACTGCCCGACGCCACCTACGCGGAGGTCGACGCCGGGCACGTGCTGTTCTTCGAGCAGCCGGAGGAATTCCTCAAGCTGGTCGGCGAGTTCGTCTCCGCGCGGTGACTACAGCTTGAGCTGGTACTGGTGGCGGGTGTGGGTGGGGCGGTAGCCGAGCGCCTCGTTGACCCGCCGCATGGCCGGGTTGTCGTCGGCGGTGTCGGCGAGCAGGCCGGCCACGCCGGGGTGCCGCTCACGGGCGTACGCGATCGAGGCGGCCTTCATCCAGCGGGCCAGACCGCGGCCGCGGTGCTCGGGGAGCACGCCGGTGCCGTAGTGCTGGGCGTCACCCGATCCGCCGCCGGGGAGCACGAGTTCGGTGAAGGCGACGACCGCGCCGCTCGCCTCCTCGACAGCCGCGACGGTGTGCAGCACGTCCCCCCGGTCGACGATCGCGCCGACCGCCCGCCGCACCCGGTCCAAGTCCCAGATCACCCGGCCGAAGTCGACCGCCCCCATCGGCATGTCGTCCATCGCGCGCCGCGAGGCCACGAAGCTCCCGGCCAGCTCCTCCGGCACCATCCCCTCCCAGGTGGCCAACCGGTAGCCGGGGTGCGGTGTTTCGATCTCCGCCGCCAGCGTGGCGGCGTCCGCGTCGGCCGACGGGAGCCGGGTGAAAAGCAGCGTGAGAGCCACCTCGAAGCCCCGGGCGGCGAGGAAGGCCGCGCCGCCACTGTCGCTCCCGGCCTGGGCGAGCAGCACGCGGCGCTCCTGCCGCCGCGCGGCGGCGACGGCCTCGGCCAGCAGCCGGGTACCGATCCCGGCCCGGCGCTCGGCCGGATGGACGTTCACATCGAGCTCTGCCAGATGCAGTTGGCCGGCACCGGTGAACAGCTGCAGATAGGCGGCGCCTAGCGGACTGCCCTCGGCATCGGCGGCGAGCCAGGCGAGCCGGCCGCCGGGGTCGGCATCGGTCAGGGCGGTGATACGTACGGTCAAGGCAGCTCCGAAGGTAAGTGGCCTACTCGGCCCAGGGGATGGTACGCGCAGCGTCCCCGCCGGGGGCAGAGGCCATTCCGTCCACCCGCATGGCGATGTGGGCCCGGAAGTCCTCGGGTGCGGTGATCTTCCGGGCCAGGCCGGCCGGGATCACCATGGTCTGACCGGCCGTCACGGTCTCGCTCCGGCCGCCCCAGTGCAGCTGCAGGGAGCCGGCCGTGACCGTCCAGACCTGTTCGCGGCTGACCACGTGCTCGGGCCCGGCCTGCCCGGCGGCCATCTCGGCCGTCCAGGTGCTGAGTTCGGCGCTGCCGCGGCTGGGGGCGGCCAGCCCGGTCATCCGGGCGTTGGGCGAGACGGTGACGTGCGCCGGGTCCGCGTCGATCACCCGGGGCTGCGGCTCCTCGGCCGTCACCCACTCGACCAGCTGGACCACCACGCCGTTGGGGTCGGTCAGTTGGAGCAGCCGCTCACCCCAGGGCTCCTCGGTGAGCGGGAGCGTGATCGGCGCACCGGCCGCCCGCAGCCGCTCCTGCTCGGCGGCCAGATTGGTGACGGTGAGCGCGACGATCAGGCCGGCGGCCCGCTGCTCGCGCTGCTCGGGCGGCAGCACCTCGGCGCCCCGGCGCAGCAGCACCAGGTCGACCGCTTCGTCCGGGCGGGCCAGTCGGGTGAAGTCGCCCTCAGCCAGGGCGACTTGGTAGCCGAGGTAGGTGCAGAAGAAATCCCGGGAGGCCGCCGGGTCGGCGACGGTGAGGGAGAGGACCGAAGAGGTGACGCGCAACGTGACTCCTTGAGAGGTCGGCCGGTCGTTCCTTGCGATGGACATAACTTTACGACTGTCCTACTCGGGCCCGCAAGAGATTTTTGCCCCCGACGTAAAAATGCCCCCGACCCAGCACGCGGGTCAGGGGCAGCAGTGCGACGGCAGGTCAGTCCGGCGGCGCCGGGTAGCCGCCGAGGGCCGCGTCGAGCAGGTCGAAGACGTGCGCCGTCTCGGGGGCGAGCAGCTCGGCGATCCGCTCGTTCGACTCCCCCGCCAGCGTGAGCTCCTGGAGCCGCCGGAAGAGCAGCTTGTGCGCCGCCCCGATCAGCGCGGCAGCCGCTCGCGGGGCGATGCCCGCCGCCGGGCCGGCCCCCGCCTCCAGCGCCTCGACCAGCGCCGCCTCCCGCAAGTCGTACAGCTCCCGCACCCGGGCCACCAGGGTCGGGCTCTCCGCCACCATCCGGGCGAACTCGGGCCCGGCGAACCCCGCGACGGCGTCGTGCCCCTGCGTCCGGGCGACGAACTCCCGGCGCAGCGCGGCCACGACGCCCTCACCCTCGGCCCGCTCGGCCACCGCGCGGGCCAGGCTCTGCACGAAGACCTCGCTGTGGTCGAGCGCCAGGTCCTCCTTGTGCGGGAAGTAGTTGGTGACCGTCTTCTTCGCCACCCGGGCCGCCGCCGCGATCTCCGCGATGGTGGTCCTTTCGAAGCCCTGCGCGATGAAAAGCCTGGTCGCGTGGTCGGAGATCAGCTGCCTGGTCTCCAGCTTCTTGGACTCCCGTAGTCCCAGGACCTCAGTACTCATGGGGGAATCTTAGGCTGGTGGCAAGTTTCGTCGACAGCGCACGTGCCACCATCAGCGCCCGCAGCACCCCGTTCAGCACCGCCGTCAGCACCCAGCCCGCCAGCCCGGTCATCCGCCCGCCTGTTCCTCGTCCGTCGAATTCGGTCATCGCAGACATATCGCGCAGAGCGGTTGGGGACCGAACAACCGGGCGGTGAATTCACCCGGATGCCGCGTGACCAGGTCGAAAGTCCGGCCAGGAAGGCAGATGACAAGTCGATCGTCCGTACGAGAAGATGCCCGTCTACTGACATGAACGCCCGTCAGCCGCCCCGGAAGCCGGGGCCGCACGGGCGGCCTAGCTGGGGGCTTCCTCTCCGTGCGTTCTCACAGACTCGCCGGGCTGATCGGCGCGAGCACACTCGCCGCCGCCGTCGCCCTGCCACTGCCCGCCGCCCACGCGGCCGATGCGGGCACCCTCTACGTCGACAAGTACAAAGCCGCCTGCACCGACCAGGGCACCGGCACCCAGGCGCAGCCGTTCTGCCACGTCCAGGCGGGCGTGGACGCCGCCAAGCCCGGTGACACCGTGTCGATCGGCGGCGGCAGCTACCCGGAGACGGTGACCGTCACCCACTCCGGCGAGCCCGGCAAACCGGTCACCATCACCGGCCGCATGTTCACCGACGAGAGCTGGTCCCCGACGGTGGTCGGCAGCTCCACCGGCTCGCAGCCGAGCATCGTGCTCGACGGCGTGCACGATGTGGTGGTCCAGAACCTCCGAGTCGCATCGTCCGCCGAGGCCTTCCTGGTCCGCGACTCCGCCGCGATCGTGCTCGACCACCACCTGGTGACGCGCAGCACGGACGCGACCGCCCCACTGGTCCGCCTGACCGGTGCCACCAAGGACGTGCGGATCAGCCGCTCCTGGTTCGACAACGGCTCGGCCACGGCCGTCCAGGTCGGCCAAGGCGTCCAGGGTGCCGTGGTCAGCACCAACGTCCTGTACGCGTCCGGTGCCACCGCCGTGCAGGTCACCGATGCACCGGGCACCGTGGTCACGTCCAACACCGCCTTCCGTACCTGCTCGACGGCCATCGCCCTGTCCGGTGACTCGCACGGCTCGACCGTCGAGAACAACGTGGTGGCGCCGGGCTTCAACCTCAGCTGCCCGCAGGGCACGACCCCCTCCGTCAGCGTCTCGGCCGCCTCGGCCACCGACACCAGGTACGACTACAACCTGGTCTCCCCGATCGGCTCGGCCACGCCCTACTCCTGGGCGGGCACCACCTACCCGACCGCTGCCGGGCTGCTGGCCGCGACGGGCCAGGGCAAGCACGAGCTGTACACCGACGCCAAGATGGGGGCGAGCCAGGCGCCGCAGTCCGACTCACCACAGGTGGACTCGGCCGACGCCGAGGCCCCCGGCGAGCTGAGCACCGACGTCTACGGCCACCACCGGGGCGACGACCCGAACGTCCCGGACACCGGGAACGGCACCGGATCGCACGACCGCGGCGCGATGGAGCTGACCAGCCTCTCGTCCGTCACGGTCTCCACCACGCCGCACCAGGGCCCGGCACCGCTGTCGGTGACGCCGACCGTCCGTCTGCAGACCAACTGGACCAGCCCGCAGTACTCCTACCTCTTCGACTTCGGCGACGGCAGTGCCCCGGTCACCAGCTCCGACGCCGCCGTCCCGCACGTGTACCAGTCCCCGGGGAGTTACGTCACGACGGTCCGGGTCACCGACGACCAGGGCAACAGCGTGCAGTCCTGGGGCGTCACCCAGGTCAAGGAGAACGGCCCGCTGGTCGCCGCCTTCACCGCCAAGCCGAACCAGCAGTGGCTGAGGTACCAGTACTCCTTCAACGCCTGGGACTCCACCAGCCCCTGGCAGATCACCAAGTACCACTTCGACTTCGGTGACGGAACCCGTGGTGTGGACAGCGACCCCGGCAGCTCCACGGTCACCCACGTCTTCGGCTCGTCCACCCCGGTGACTGTGAAGCTCACCGTCACCGACGAGGGTGGCCGTACCGCCTCGGTGGAGCAGCGGCTCACCCCGTCCTACGCTCCGTCCGGGTACACCGCCATCACCCCCGCCCGGATCCTCGACACCCGCCAGGGCTGGCAGGCCACCCGGCTCGGCAACGGCGGCCAGGCCGACATCGGCTTCGGCGACGGCAACATGGGCTGCGCGAAGACCCCTGCCAACGTGCCCGCGTACGCCACCGCCCTGGTGGTGAACGTGACCGCCGTCAATCCGAGCACCGCCGGCTACCTCACGGTCTGGGCGGACCACTCCGGCCGGCCCGCCACCTCGAACCTCAACTTCAAGGCCGGCCAGACCGTCGCCAACCTGGTCACCGTGCCGGTCGTGGGCGGCATGTGCCCGCAGCTGCACATCTTCAACTTCTCCGGCGGCGCCGACGTGGTCGCCGACGTCCAGGGCTACTACCTGCAGGACTTCGGCGCCCGCTTCACCACCACCGCCCCCACCCGGCTGCTCGACACCCGGCACACCGCCGGCTACGAGACCAAGGGCCTCGGCGCGGACGAGCAGTACGTCCTCAAGACCGGTCTGCCCAAGGGCACCACGGCCGCCGTCCTGAACGTCACCGCCGTCAACCCGACGGCGGGCGGCTACCTGAGCGTCACGCCGGTCTCGGTGCGGCACCCGGGCACCAGCAACATCAACTTCACGGTGGGCCAGACCGTCGCCAACCAGGTGATCGTGCCGGTCGACGCGGACGGCAACGTGGGCATCTACAACCGCTTCGGCAACACCCACGTCGTGGCGGACCTGATGGGCTACTACAGCCCGACCGGTGACTCGTTCTTCACCCCGGTCTCCCCGACCCGCCTGGTCGACACCCGCAAGCCGTCGCCCCTGCCGCTCGGCCAGGGCGGCACGCTGGCCGTGCCCACCGGCGCACCCGCCGGGGCCACCGGGGCCGTGCTGAACGTGACCAGCACCGGCTCCACCAACGGCGGCTACCTGACGGTCTGGGCCGACGGTGCCACCAAGCCCGGCACCAGCAGCGTCAACTTCGGCGTCGGCCAGACCGTCCCGAACCACGTCACCACGCCGCTCGGCGCGAACGGCAGCTTCGACGTGTACAACTTCGCGGGCCGGACGCACGTGATCGCGGACCTGTTCGGGTACTTCACCAAGCCGTAAGGCAGCGTCGTCGACGGGGTGACGGCGGGGGCTCCCCCGCCGTCACCCCATCGTTTTGGCTCCGTCCAACGACTCCCGGATGATGTCGGCATGGCCCGCGTGCTGCGAGGTCTCCGCGATCAGGTGCAGGAAGACCCGGCGGGGCGTCCAGGCCGTGCCCGGCGGGAACCAGGGCCGCTCGGGCAGCGGCTGCGGCGCGCTCAGGTCCGGCAGGGTGGCGATCAACTCGTCCGTGCGGCGGGCCACTTCCGCGTAGGCGTCGAGCAGCCCGGCCAGCGTCTCACCTTCGGCCATCCTGAACTGGCCCTCCCAGTCGACCGGTTGGGCCTCCATCGCGGCCGCGCCGCCGGTCACGAAGCTCGTCCAGCGCGCCTCCACCCCCGTCACGTGCTTGATCAGGCCGCCCAGGCAGAGCGCACTCACGGTGGTCCGGGTGGCGGCCTGCTCGTCGGTGAGCTCCCGGCAGGTGTACCGCAGGAAGCCCCGGTGCTTGTCCAGGGTCTCGATCAGGTCGGCCCGCTCGGCGGCGTCCGGGAGCTGAGGAGTCGTCATGGCGGCCAGCCAACCACAGCCACAGGCGTGTTGCGGGGCGCCGCCGTGCCGCCGCGCGGGAGAATGTCCCCATGGAGCACACCATTCGGCTCGCCCAGCAGCCCGAGGCGGACGCCCTGCTCGGCAAGCAGTACGGCGTCCGCCCGCCCGGCTGGCGCGAGGCCGCCGGGCTCTACGGCGAACAGGGCTGCTTCCGCTCGGTGGCCGACATCACCGGCCCGGAGTCCCTGGCCGAGGTCCGCAGCTTCAAGCAGGCCGCGAAGAAGGCCGCCAAGGAGGGCTGAACCGGACGGGCCCAGGGCCCGTCCGGCCGCACAGGCCCTAACGCCCCAGCACCACACCGCCGTTGACGCCGATGATCTGCCCGGTGATGTAGCCGGAGGCGGGTGAGGCGAGGTAGCCGATCACACCCGCGACGTCGGCCGGGACACCCGCCCGGCCGACCAGGGTCTCGGCCACCTTGGCGGCGTGGAACTCCTCGGTCCAGCCCTCGCCGAAGATCTCCGTCTCGGCGATGTAGCCGGGGGCGATCAGGTTCACCGTGATGCCGTCGGGGCCGAGCTCGCGGGCCAGGCCGAAGGCCCAGCCGTGCAGGGCGGCCTTCGCCGCCGCGTACGCCCCGGCCGAGTGCGGGCCGGCGCCGCCGCGCTGGGCGGCGGTGGAGCTGACCACCAGGAGCCGGCCGCCGGGCCGCCGCAGCTGCCCCCGCAGGGCGGTGGTGAGCAGTACGGCCGAGAGCAGGTTGCCCTCCAGGCCGCTGCGCCAGGAGGCCGCCAGCGCGTCCAGACTGTCGTCCGCCGGCTCCGGCACCCGGGCCCCGGCGTTGTTGACCAGCACGTCGACCGGCCCCAACCCGGCCACTTCGTCGGCCACTCGGGCGATCTGCACCGGATCGGTGAGGTCGGCCACCAGCGGGATCACCCGGGCTTCGCCGACCGCCTCGTCGATCTCCTTGCGGGCCAGCTCCAGCGGCTCCGCCCGGCGCCCGATCACCACCACCCGGCAGCCCTGGTGGGCCAGTTCGGCCGCGATCGACTTGCCGATGCCCGAGCCGCCTCCGGAGACCACCGCAAGGCGCTCACCGGTGGCCTGCCGGCCCTTCAGCTGCTGGTCCGTCATGTCCCGCTCCCCCCAACCGGCGGCGCGTCCCCCGCGCCGAATCGCGGCACAGTTTAGGGACCGGTGGCGCGCCTCCCGCAGGCGGGCGCCACCGGGGCCGAAAACACCAGGTCAGCGGGTGCTGTTGCGGTAGAACGGGGCGTCGTCCGGGCCGGTGAAGGACGGGCGGTACCAGCGGGCCTCGCGCAGCGAGCCGCGGATCTCGTCGGCCACGCCGAGCACGGAGGCGAACAGGGCCATCCGGGCGGGGATACCGGCGTCGGTCTGGCGGAAGATCGCCAGGCGCGGGTCCTGGTTGAGGTCGGCACTCAGGTCGTTGGCGCCGGGGCGGCTGTCCCGCGGCAGCGGGTGCATGATCACCGCGTCCTCCCGGCAGACCCGCTCGACCAGCGAGCGGTCGATCCGGAAGTCGTCGCTGTACGGCACGGGCTTGTCGGCGAAGCGCTCGGTCTGCAGCCGGGTCGCGTAGACCACGTCCGCCTCGCGCAGCGCCTGCCCCGGCTGGTCGCTGACCTCGACCTGGTGGCCGCGGCCCTCCGCCAGCTCGAGCAGCTCGGCCGGCATGCCCAGCTCCTCCGGCGCCACGCAGACGATGGTCATCTTCTCGTAGCGGGTGAGCAGCTTCATCAGCGAGTGCACGGTGCGGCCGTGCAGCAGGTCGCCGACCAGGGCGATCCGGCGGCCGTCCATGGTCTTGCCGAGCCGGCCGAATTCGCGGTGCAGGGTGAAGGTGTCGAGCAGGGCCTGGGTGGGGTGCTCCCCGGCGCCGTTGCCCGCGTTGACCACCGGGACGTTGGTCGCGGCGGCGAACTCGTGGATGGAGTTGACCTCGGGGTGGCGCATGACCACCAGGTCGCAGTAGCCGCCGACCACCCGGGCGGTGTCGGCCAGCGACTCGCCCTTGGAGATCGAGGTCACCCCGGTGCCGGTGGTGCTGGTCACGGCGCCGCCGAGCCGCAGGAAGGCCGACTCGCAGCTGAGCCGGGTGCGGGTGCTCGCCTCGAAGAAGAGGCTGGCCAGCACCGCGCCCTCCAGCACCCTGGTCACCTGTTCGCCCCGGGCCACCGGCACCAGCACGTCCGCCAGTTCGAAGAGGCGCTCCAACTCGTCCCGGTCGAACTGGTCGCTGGAGAGAATGTGCTTTCCGGTCAGTGACATGGCGGCTCTGACTTCCTCTGTAGTGCTCAGGTGTCCGACTCGGCGCCTCTGGCTGCGCGCCGCCAGTGTACTGGGGTGACGGCCGCCCCAACATTTCCGGAATTCCCCCGCGGCCCGCCAATTCCCCGGTGTCTTTCGGCTCCCGCGCCGAATTCCTTCCCAGGCCCGGACGGACGCCCGTAGAGTCGTCGGCATGGCGATGCGGGATTCCACCACGGGCGGGCCGGACGAGCTGCCGGCGAAGATGATCGCGGAGGCGCGGCGGGCGTTCTTCGTGATGTTCGCGCTGCTCTGCGCGGTCTGGGCGGTGCAGGTGGCCAACTGGGCCGACGACTACCGGCTCACCCATGACTACGGCATCGTGGCGCATTCCCCGAGCCGGCTCGCGGACGTGCTGGCGGCGCCGTTCCTGCACGTCAACTGGGTGCATCTGGAGGGCAATTCCGGCCCCCTCTTCATCTTCGGCTTCCTCGCGGCCTACCGTGGCGTGAAGAAGTTCCTCGCGCTGACCCTGCTGATCACGCTCACCAGCGGCGCGGCGGTCTGGTTCTTCGAGCGCGGGGACGTGGTCACCGTCGGGGCGAGCGGGGTGATCTACGGATACTTCGGATATGTGGTGCTGCGCGGCCTTTTCGACCGCAATCTGATCGACTCGCTGATCGGCCTGGTGATGGGCGCCTCTTTCGCCTACATCCTCACCACCGCCGTCCCCGGCACCCCGGGCGTCAGCTGGCTGGCCCACCTGGGCGGTCTGGTCGGCGGCCTGCTCGGCGCCTGGCTCTTCCGCGACCGCAGCCGCCGCTCGGCCTCGCCCGCCGCGCCCGCCACCGCCGAGGCCCACGCGACCGCGACCGCGCCCACGTCCGCGTCCGCGTCCGCGTCCGCGCCCGCGCCCGGCAAGGGCGGCGCCCCGGCCGGCGACCGCGCCGCGCTGCTCAAGGAGCTGGACGACCTGGGGCTCTGACCTTCAGGTATAGACCATTCTCGGACGGCCGGGCTAGCGTGGTGCTGCCCTGACCAGCACCTGCCCCGGAGCCGCCCCGTGGAGTCCTCCGTCCTCGCCTTCGCGACCGACCTGCTCGACGAGGGGCCCGACACCTTCTTCGGCAACCTCACCGACCGCGCCGGGGTCGGCGGCGTGACCCTGGCCTCGGTCTACCACGAGGCCCGGGACGTCTTCCCGCACAACCCCCGCCGGGTGGTCCGCTACCTGGAGCCCGGCGCGGCGTACTTCCGCCCGGACCCCGCCCGCTGGGCCGGCCGCCGCCTCGCCCCCCGCCCCGCCGCCGCGATCGGCGACACCGACCCGTTCGCCCTGGCCGCCGAGCAGGCACAGCGCCGCGGCCTCAAGCTGCACGCCTGGACAGTCTTCTGCCACAACGACCGCCTCGGCTTCGAGCACCCCGACTGCGCCCCCGCCAACGCCTTCGGCGACCGCCACCTCACCGAGCTCTGCCCGGCCAACCCCGAGGTCCGCGAGTACGCCACCACCCTGGTCGGCGAGCTCGCCCGGTACGGCGTGGACGCGGTCCGCGCCGAATCCCTGCACTTCCACGGCCTGCGCCACGGCTACCACCACGAGCGCTACTTCGAGCAGCTCGGCCCCGTCACCGAGGCCCTGCTCGGACTCTGCTTCTGCCCGCACTGCCTGGCCGCCGCCACCGCGGCCGGCGTGCCCGCCGAAGAGGTCCGCCAGGCCGTCCAGGCCGAGATCCGCACCCGGCTGGCAGACGAACAGCGCGCTCTGGCCCCCGCCGCCCTGGACGAACTCGCGGGCGGCGCACTGGCCGCGTACGTGGACGCCGCCGCCACCACCGTCACCTCGCTGACCGCCGAGGTCGCCGAAGCCGCCGCGCAGGCCGGGATGCGGCTGAGCTTCATGGACGGCGGCGGCCCCGGCAAGGGCTGGCTGGCCGGCATCGACCTCCCCGCCATCGGCAAGGCCGCCCACCAGGTCGAGACCCTCGGCTACGCCCGAACCCCCGAGGCCGTCCGGGAGAAGATCGCCGCCTTCGCTCTGCACGGCGTCCGCCCCGAGGCGATGGCCGTCATCCTGCGCCCGATGGCCGAGGACTGCGACGGCCCCGAGAACCTCGCCGCCAAGATCGAGACCCTGCGCGAACTCGGCGTCCCCGAGGTCGAGTTCTACAACTACGGCCTGATGCGGCTCTCCTCCCTCGACCGGATCGGCGCCGCTCTGCGCAGCGCATGACATCCGTCATGCCGCAGTGGTGACCCCGCACCCTGCTGCCGGCCCCCGGCCGACGGGCAAGATGATGATCACAACGACAAGCCACGGGGGCGGACATGAACTTCCTGAAGAAGCGCAAGCAGACCGAGCAGATCGACCTCACCACGGTCGACCCGGCCGAATGCCGGCTCCCGGTCTGGTTCTTCGCCTTCGAGGGCGTGCTCGCCGGGGCCTTCGACCTGCTCAAGGCCTTCCCGGCCGCCTGGCCCGCCCTGGCGGTGCTCGCGGCGGTCAACATCGTCCTCTCGCTCACCATGCTGCGGCGGCGGGCCAAGCTTGCCAAGGCCCTCTGGCGCGGCAAGGAGACCCGCAAGGTCGCCTTCGCCCTGCTCGCCCTGCGCCTCGGCAGCCACGGCGTCCTCCACCTCCTCGGCCTCGCCGTGCTCTCCCCCCTCGCCCACCTCGCCTTCGCGCTGACCATGGCCGCCGTCACGGTCGCCCTGATGGCCTACACCCAGCACGTCGCCGTCCGGGCCCTGCAGGCCAAGCCCCTGACCCTGGCGGCCTGACCCGCGCCCCCTGGGCCCTGCCCGGCCTGGGCCTGCCCGGCCGATCTCGCCGGGCCGGCCGAGTACACCTAGCGCCGCCGCTTGGACGTCCCGAAGATGCTCCGCGAGATCTCCCGCCCCAGCTGCGTCCCCGCCGACCGCGCGAACGACCTCAGCGCCGGGCTGTTCAGCAGACTCCCCAGCAGCCCGCCCCCGTCGTCCCCCTTGTGCTCCGGTACCTCCGCCGGAGCATCCGGCTCGACCGGAGCCGGAGCCTGGGCCGGAGCCGGCTCCGACCGGGCCGCCAGCTTCTCGTACGCCGACTCCCGGTCCACCGCCTCGCGGTACTTCGCGTTCACCGGCGAGGCGTCCACCGCCGCCCGCAGCGCGGTCTCCTCCACCGGCCCCATCAGCGACTGCGGCGCCCGCAGCCTGGTCGCCGCCACCGGCGTCGGCGCCCCCTGCTCCGAAAGCACCGTCACCACCGCCTCCCCCGTCCCCAGCTGAGTGAGCACCTCGGTCAAGTCGTAGGCGGACTTGGGAAAGGTCGAGACCGTCGCCTTGAGCGCCTTGGCGTCCTCCGGTGTGAACGCTCTCAGCGCGTGCTGCACCCGGTTGCCCAGCTGGGCGAGCACGTCCCCTGGGACGTCCTTCGGCGTCTGCGTCACGAAGAAGATGCCCACCCCCTTCGAGCGGATCAGCCGCACCGTCTGGGTGATCGCCTCCAGGAAGGCCTTTGAAGCGCCCTTGAACAACAGGTGCGCCTCGTCGAAGAAGAAGACCAGCTTCGGCCGGTCCAGGTCGCCCACCTCCGGCAGCTCCTGGTAGAGGTCGGCCAGCAGCCACATCAGGAAGGTGGAGAAGAGCCGCGGCCGGTCCTGCACCGCCGGGAGCTCGAGCACCGAGACGATCCCCCGCCCGTCCGGCGCCGTCCGCAGCAGCTCGGCGGTGTCCAGTTCGGGCAGCCCGAAGAAGGCTCCGGCCCCTTCGTTCTCCAGCAGGGTCAGTGACCGCAGGATCACCCCGGCGGTGGCCGCCGACAGTCCGCCGATCCCCTTCAGCTCCTCCTTGCCCTCCGGCGAGGTCAGGAAGGAGATCACCCCGGCCAGGTCCTTGAGGTCGTCCAGCTCCCACCCCTTCCGGTCGGCGTAGTGGAAGACCAGCCCCAGCGAGGCCTCCTGGGTCTCGTTCAGGTCGAGCACCTTGGCGAGCAGCAGCGGCCCGAAGCTGGTCACCGTCGCCCGGACGGGGATGCCCACCCCCTGACCGCCCAGCGCGTAGAACTCGGTCGGGCACCCGAGCGGCTCCCAGGTCTGCCCGACCTCGGCCGCCCGCCCCTTCACCCGGTCGTTCGCCGTTCCAGGGGCCGAGATGCCCGAGACATCGCCCTTGATGTCGGCCAGGAAGACCGGCACGCCCTGGGCCGACAGTTGTTCGGCGATCAGCTGCAGGGTCTTGGTCTTGCCGGTGCCGGTCGCCCCGGCCACCAGGCCGTGCCGGTTGAGCACCCCGAGCGGCACCCGCACCTGCGCCTCGGGGTACGCCGTGCCGTCCACGACCACCGCCCCGAGGTCGAGCGCGGGCCCGGTGAAGGCGTACCCGGAAGCGATGTCGGTGGCGGTGGCAGCGGTCATGACGGCGGTCTCCCCAAGCGGCGCGGATCAGTAGAGATCGACTAGGAGCGGGATGTATCACGCTATTCCTATGTAATCGCTACAAATCGCCGAGCGCAGGCCAGGCCGCGCTTGCTGGGCCTGGCGCCGCGGTGACGGTAGGCTTTCCGTGTGATCTTCAAGCGCATCGGCAATGCACGGCCGTACCCGGATCACGGCCGGACCAGCACCCGCCAGTGGGCGGACGTCGCGCCGCGTCCGGTGCGGCTGGACCAGTTGGTGACCACCAAGGGCCAACTCGACCTGGAGACCCTGCTGGCGGAGGATTCCACCTTCTACGGTGACCTCTTCGCCCACGTGGTCAAGTGGCACGGCGACCTCTACCTGGAGGACGGTCTGCACCGCGCGGTCCGGGCCGCACTGCAGCAGCGCCAGGTGCTGCACGCCCGGGTCCTGGAAATGGACTGACTCCCCTTCACACTTCCTCCCCACCCTGCGTGAGGTGCCGGTACATCCTTTCGAGTGCCGTCGTACTCCAGATGATGATCATTTTGTACCTTCGCAGTCCCAGTGGCACTAGTCTTCCGAGTACGGCCCAAGCTGCGGCGTCACGCCCGCTCGGCCGCACCCGTCACTGGCCCGTACCCGCGCGGGCCGTACCCGTCACCGAGCCTGCCCAGGCGCGAGGGGGAGACAGACTGTGAGCATGTTGACTCCCCAGGGGTTGAAGGGGAAGCAGTACCGGATCACCGGGAAGAGCTACCCCCGCCTCGGGCGCCCGCCGCGCAAGAGCAAGAAGGTGCTGGCCGTGGTCGGCGCGGTGCTGGCGCTCGCGCTGATCGCGCTCGGCGGCGTGCAGCTGGTGGACATCTTCAGCGGCAAGAACCGGCACGCCACCGCGCAGGCCTGCGCCTCCCCGAGCGCCTCGGGCAAGCCGCTGGCCGCCCCGGTCGCCGCCGGCTCCGCCTCCCCCGCGCCCGGCGGGTCGGCCGCACCGGCCGCCTCCGGCAAGCCGGGTGCCCCCGTGGCCACCAGCACCGCCGTGCCGCAGCCGCAGGCCGTCACGGTCAACGTCTACAACGCCGGCACCAAGGCCGGGCTCGCGGCCCGGACGGCCGACGAGCTCAAGAAGCGCGGCTTCGTGATCGGCAAGGTGGGCAACGCCCCGGCCGCGCTGGACAAGAAGGTCACCGGCACCGCCCAGGTGATCAGCGGCCCGGCCGGGATCGGCGCCGCCACCCTGATCGGCTCCCAGGTCGCCACCCCGGTGGTCTCGGCCGACACCCGCGCGGACGCCACCGTGGACTTCGTCATCGGCGACTCCTACGCGGCCCTGCTCGACCCCACCCAGGCCGCCGCCGCGCTCGCCCTGGCCACCAAGCCCTCCCCCGCCCCCTCGGCGGGCCCCGGCAGCTGCTGAACCGCCGCAGACAGCCCGAAGGGGCGCGAGTCCACGACTCGCGCCCCTTCTGCTTGCCTCGGAACTACCCGGCGGTGCCGTAGAGGCGGTCGCCCGCGTCGCCCAGGCCCGGCACGATGTAGCCGTTCTCGTTCAGCCGCTCGTCCAGCGCGGCCGTCACCACGGTGACCGGCAGGCCGGCCAGCTCACGCTCCATCACCGCGACGCCCTCCGGCGCGGCCAGCAGCACGACGGCGGTGACGTCGGTGGCGCCGCGCTCGATCAGCATCTTGATCGCCGCGACCAGGGTGCCGCCGGTGGCCAGCATCGGGTCGAGCACGTACACCTGACGGCCGGAGAGGTCGTCGGGCATCCGGGTCGCGTACGTGGAGGCCTCCAGGGTCTCCTCGTTGCGGACCATGCCCAGGAAGCCGACCTCGGCGGTCGGGAGCAGGCGGGTCATCCCGTCCAGCATGCCCAGACCGGCGCGCAGGATCGGCACCACCAGGGGGCGCGGGTAGCTGAGCCGGGTGCCGGTGGTGACGGCGACCGGGGTGGTGATCTCCACCTGCTCCGTCCGGACGTCCCGGGTCGCCTCGTAGGCGAGCAGGGTGACGAGCTCGTCGGTGAGCCGCCGGAAGGTCGGGGAGTCGGTGCGCTCGTCGCGCAGGGTGGAGAGCTTGTGGGCCACCAGGGGGTGGTCGACGACATGGAGACGCATGGTTCGACCATAACGGGCGTTGGGACGGCTGTACGACACCACGGCGGCCCCTGTCCTGGCGCCGGCACCCCGCCGCAGGGGGCACCGATATGTCCGAACCGAGACCTTTCCTGTGGTATCAACCCGACACTTCTGGGAAAGTCGGCTCGTATGAAGAGCAACCCGGACGCCGGAGCCGCTTCTCCCGAGGCCGCCGCCGAGACCGAGCACCCGCCCGAGACCGAGGCGGAGCGCCGACGGCGGCGGGCCGTCTTCCTGCGGGAACTCGCCGAGGCACGCGAACTGAGGGCCCGGGTGCAGCCGCGCCGCACCAAGGAGCGGCGGATGCGGGAGGCGCTGCGGATGCGGACCTTCCGGATCTGACAAGGTAAGCCACCCCAAACTGACGACTTCCGGGCCAGATCGCCGGTTGTCCACCGGCCATTCCGACACGACCTGCGAAGACGCGGTGCCGAACACCCCCCGCAGCGGCGAGCTTTCTGTCACGATGCCGGTGGGACGGCCCGAAGGGCGGGCCGCCTCTGGCGCGGGGGCGGCCAGCCGAGCCCGCCCGAGATCGCCGACAGCCGAGACCGAGCTTGGGAGTGTCCCCGGTGTACTTCGCTGCTGTGCTTGCTCGCACCGACGACGGGTGGGAAGCGAGCGAGACCGAACTCGACGACGTGGAGACCCTGGCAGACCTCGCCGACCTGGCCCGGGAGGCGGCCACGGACGACGACACCGTCCTGATCCTGATCGAACAGGAGGACAGCTGGTTCGGCGTGGTCCGGGTGGACGGTGAGGACGACCCGCGGATCTTCGTCTCCGACGCCGCGGCCGCCGCCCGCAGCTCGTACGGCACGATGCTCACCGACGAGCTGCTCGGCCGGGACGACGAGGACTTCGACGACCTGGACGACCTCGAGGCCGAGCTCTCCGAGGACGCGGACGAGGACGAGGACGCCGGGACCGAGGTGGACGAGGACGAGGAGGACGCCGCCGCGGCCGACGCCGTCGGCCCGCTCGGCGACGCCGACCTCCTCGCCGACCTCGGGGTCAGCGCCGCCGCGCTGCGCGGCCTCGACTCGGACGCGATCGGCGAGATCGCCGAGGCGCTGGGCTGCACCGACGTACTGGAGGCCGTGCGCTGATCCGTGCCTCGGGCACCCTCCCGGTGCCCGACACTGGACCCATGCAGATCGCTCCCCTCCCGGCTCCCGTGCGCCCCGACCCGGTCCGCGACCGCTGGCACGACCTGATGCGCCTCGCCATCGACGAGGCCGCACTGGCCACCGCCACCGGTGACGTCCCGGTCGGGGCGCTGGTGCTCGGGCCCGACGGCACGGTGATCGGGCGCGGCCACAACGAGCGCGAGGCCGTCGGCGACCCGACGGCCCACGCCGAGGTGGTCGCCATCCGGCAGGCCGCCGAAGCCGTCGGAGAGTGGCGCCTCAGCGGCTGCACCCTGGTGGTCACCCTGGAGCCCTGCACCATGTGCGCGGGCGCCATCGTCCTCTCCCGCCTCGACCGCGTCGTCTACGGCGCCTACGACGACAAGGCCGGCGCCGCCGGCTCCCTCCTCGACGTCCTCCGCGACCGCCGCCTCAACCACCGCCCCGAGGTCATCTCCGGCGTCCTCGCCGACACCTGCTCCGCCCAGCTCCTCGCCTTCTTCGACACCCAGCGCTGAACTGATTTCGTTCCGGCCGGGGACGTCCGGTAGAGTCTCCCTCGGTAGCGTGTCCGAGCGGCCAAAGGAGCACGCCTCGAAAGCGTGTGTGGGGGCAACTTCACCGTGGGTTCGAATCCCACCGCTACCGCCAGCATCACGAAGGGCCCCGACTGATCACAGTCGGGGCCCTTCGTCGTACGCGCGGCCCGGTACGACGGAGCGGGCCCGCGGAGAGGGATCTCCGCGGGCCCGCTCCGTACGGACGGGTCAGGACCGGGCGCTGCGGCGGCGGGTGGTGATGAGCGCGCCGGCGCCCAGGGCCACGGCTGCGCCGCCGACGGCGGCGAGGGTGCCGAGGGGGGCGTCGGTGCCGGTGGAGGCCAGGGTGCCCGGGGTGGCCGAAGTGGCCGAAGTGGTGGCGGTCGGGGTGGTCCCGGTCTGGGTGGTGGTGTTGGTGACCGGGACCGTCTTGGTGCCGTCGGTGGCGGGCTTGTCCTTGGCGCGGGCCGCGAACTGACCGACCTTGAGGAACTGCTCGACGTCGGCGGCGGTGCCGGCGAGGGCCTTGCGGGCGGCCTCGCGCAGGGCCGGGCCGCTGCTCGGGTCGTCCAGGATCCGCTGGGCGGCGGCGCGGTTGTCGTCCTCGGCGCGGGCGATGTACTGGCCGGTCCTGAGGAAGGCGCGGACGTCCTCGATCGTGCCCTCCAGTGCGGCGCGGCCGGCCTTCTGCACGGCCGGGCCACCCTCCCCGGTGATCTGGGCCACCCGGGCCCGGTCATCGGTGTCCTGGGCGCGCTGCCACCCCTGCTCGAGGAACTGCTCGACGTCGGCAGCGCTGCCCGCGAGAGCCGCCGCGGCAGCCTCGCGCACCTTCCGGCCGCTCTTCGGGTCGTCCAGGATCTGCTGGACCTTCGCCCGGTTCTCGTCCTCGGCCCGGGCCGCGTACTGGCCGGTCTTGAGGAAGGCGCGGATGTCCTCGACGGTGCCGTGCAGGGCGGCCAGGGCGGCCTTCTTCACGGCCGGCCCACCGGCCGAGTAGATCTGGACGCACAGGACACGGTCGTCACTGTCCTTCGCGGACTGCCAGCCCTCCTTGAGGAACTTCTCGACGTCCACCGCGGTGCCCGCGAGTGCCTTCTTGGCCGCCTCACGCACGCTGTAGCCGCTCTTCGGGTCGTCCAGGATCTGCTGGACCTTCGCCCGGTTCTCGTCCTCGGCCCGGGCCGTGTACTGGCCGGTGGTCAGGAACGCGCGGAGCGCGTCGATGCCGTCCGCGTCGAGCGTGGCGCTGCCGGCCTTCTTCACGGCCGGGCCGCCCGCGTTCATGATCCGCAGGACCGCTACCCGGGCATCGTCCCGGCGGATCTTGTCCACCTCGACCGCGAGGAAGTGCGCGCGGTCCTCCGGGGTGCCGGCCAGCGCCTTCGCCGCGTGCTCGCGCAGATAGGCGCTGGGGGCGGTGAGCAGGTAGTCGTTCGGGTAGACGAGCAGCGCCTCGATCGCCGCCCGGTTCTCCGCGTCCGTCTTCACTCCGGACTGGTCGGCCTGCGCGTGCCCAGCCGGGGCGGCCACCTCGGCGAAGGCCGAGGTGGCGCCCACGACGGGCGCGGCGGCCGTGGCCAGAAGGACGGCGGCGGCGAGCGAATGACGGATCTTCAACGGTCCCCCGAAGGTAAAAGGCCGCCCCAGGATCGGTCAGCGGCAGGCAAACAGATCGTATAGGAACGACCAGCACTGGTCGAACAGTATTCCGACGAGTAGGCCGGACCGAGGGTTGTACGGGAGACCGCTCCGCTTTGGGATGATGGCGCCATGGGTACTTGGGGGCGGGTGGCCGGTTGGAGCGGGGTCGGGATCGTCGTGGCGGGGATCACGGTGTTCCTCACCTCACAGGGCCTGGACCGGGCGAACCAGTGGAGCGGGGTACTGAGCCTGTTCCTCGGGCTGGCCGGGCTGGTGCTGTCGGTGCTGGGCTTCTCACGCGCGAAGGCGGGGGCGCAGACGGTGGACGGCGCGAGCGCGGGCGGCTCGATCCGCGCGGTGCGGGGCGTCAAGGGTGACGTGGTGATCCGGTCCGCGGCGCCCACCCGGCCCGCCCCGGCGGCCGGGCCGGTGCCCACGACGGCGCCCGAGCCCGGTGCCCAGTCCGCCCGGGGAGCCAGGGCGGGCAAGGAGATCGACCTCATCGACGGGGTCGAGGGATCGGTCCGGCTGGACGAGACCCCGTGAGCGGCAGCTGGCTGCGCCGCTGGTTCGGGAGCCCTCAGTCGGCGGCCGAGGCGCAGGTCGGCGGCAGCATCATCCAGGTCAACGGCGTGCACGGCACCGTGTGGATCAGCGCCGGTGACACCGAGCCGCTCGAGGACCTGGAGGCGGCCCGGCAGCAGTACGTCGCCCGGCTGCACGAGCGGTACCACCGGCTCGACCTCGAGGTGCTGACGCCGCTCTCGCTGCAGGACGAGCCGCTGCCGATGCACCTGCGCGAGGTGTTCGTCCCCCAGCTGGTCCGGCCCAACCCGCCGTCCGTCGAACTGCCCCGGGAGCTGCTGCGCCGCCTGGCCGACGCGGGCGAGATACCGGCGGAGGAGCTGCCGCCCGGCATCGAACCGGAGGCGGTGGCCGCGCTGCGCGAGGCGTACCGGCAGCAGCCGGCCGTCCCCGTGCTCTCGGTCCTCGGCCGGGTCACGGACGGCCGGACGGTCCTGCTCGGCGACCCCGGCGCGGGCAAGTCGACCCTGGCCCGGTACCTCTGCCTGGCCCTGGCGGCCGGGGTCTCGCCGGGCCTGGAAGCCCTCGCGGAGCACCTGCCGCTGATCGTCGAGCTGCGCGGGTACGCGGAGGCGAGCTGGCGCGAGCGCACCTTCGAGGACTACCTCGCCCACCTGTACTCCACCGAGGGCCTCGGCCTGCCGCCCGCGCTGCTCAAGCGACAGCTGGGCGAGGAGCGGACCCTGGTGGTGTTCGACGGCCTGGACGAGCTGTTCGACCCGGGACTGCGGGACAAGGTCAGCCTTCAGATCGCGGCCTTCGCCCACCGCTACCCGCGGACCAGGGTGCTCGTCACCTCCCGCGTCATCGGCTACCGCTCCGGCCCGCTGAGCGCGGCGGGCTTCGACCACTACATGCTGCAGGACCTCGACCGCGCCCAGATCGGCGAGTTCACCGAGCGCTGGTACGGCCAGGCCTGCCCGGCCGACGCGGCCGAAGCACGGCGGCTGCGGCGGCGGGTGCTGGACGCGGTGGAGCACTCGTCCTCGGTGCGGGAGCTGGCCGGGAACCCGCTGCTGCTCACCATCCTCGCCATCATCGGCCGCCGCCGGGAGCTGCCGCGCGACCGGCGCACGGTCTACCAGCACGCCGTCGAGGTGCTGGTCGAACACTGGGACCCGAGCAAGTACCTGACGGACCGCCGGGTCGACAACGGCATGCCCTACATCTCCGCCGAGGACCGGCTGGAGCTGCTGCGGCTGGTCGCACGGCGGATGCAGGAGGGCGAGAACGGCATCGCCGGCAACCACATCCCCGGCGAGGACCTGGTCGCCGCCTTCGAGGTCTTCCTGCGCGAGCGGTACGAGCTCCCCGCCGACCGGGCGGCGCCGGCTGCGCGGGCGATGCTGCAGCAGTTCCGGGAGCGGAACTTCATCCTGAGCCGGTTCGGCGGCGAGGTGTACGGCTTCGTCCACCGGGCCTTCCTGGAGTACCTGGCGGCGGCCGACATCGCCCACCGGTTCAACCGGGAGCGCTCGCTGACGGAGGAGCAGCTGCTGGGCGAAGTCTTCGGCGGGCGGTGGCGGGATCCGGCCTGGCAGGAGGTGCTCCTGCTGCTGGCCGGGGAGGTCGACGAGCGCTTCGTCGCGGCGGCGGTCGACCAGCTGCTGGCGGCGGATCCGGGCTGGCCGCAGGAGGGACGGGCGGTGCCGGAGCAGGTGCTGCTGGCGGCGCGGTACTTGGGCGAGGTCCGAAAGCTCGGGCTGCTGACGCGACAGAGCGTCGCGGTGGTGGACGCGCTGGGCCAGGTCCTGGAGGACTGCGAGCGGGAGGGCCGGGACTTCCTGCCGGACGGCTGTGCCGAGCGGTACTCCCAGGTCGCGCCCGTGCTGGCCGGTCTCGGCCCGGGCTGGCGTGGACGGGAGCGGCTGCTGCACCGTCATCTCGTGTACGCGGGCACGGACGACGTCGTCGGCAACTCGCTGGGCATGCTGTCGGCCCACCTGACCGCCACTCTCCTCGCGGGTGACCGGAGCGACTTCTCCGCGCTCCGGCGGTGGGCCGCTTCGGCACGGGCGACCCACCGGGCCGCCGCCGTCCGGGCCCTGTCCGTGGGCTGGCCGGGCGATCCTGAAGTGGCCGCCTTCCTGGCCCCCATGGTTGCCGACGACCCGGACACCGGCGTCCGACGGACGGCACTCGCCGCACTGGCCAATCTGTGGCCGGACGACGACCGGGCCCACGAGGCCCTGGGCAGGGCGTCCCGCTCGGACCCTGAGGACTCGATCCGCCTCCTCGCCGCACTGCACCTGTACCGACCGGCGAGCACGCAAGCCGGCCGCGACGACCCCGGCCCTGACCGTCCGGAAGGCGGAGACGGCTCCGATCCGCTGGCTTCGGCCAAGGACCAGGCCCTCAACGATCCCGATCCCATGGCCCGTAGAGCGGCCTTCCACATCCTCGGCCAGATCACCCTGCCCGGGGCCCGTGACTTTCTCCGTGACGTCGCCACCGGCGACGCACGACCCGGGCACCGCGCGGACGCCTTGGACGCCCTGAGGATGTTCTGGCAGGAAAGCCCGGACGACTCGGCGCTGATCTACCAGCGGGCCCGCCACGAAGCCGACTCGGCGCCCCGCTGTGCCGCGCTCAGGGCCTTGGGAAGACCCGCCCGACAGGATCCCGAGCTGCTGGCGTTCCTGCTCGAGCTGGCCGTCGGTGACGCCGACGCACAGGCCCGGCTCGCCGCCACCGAGGCCGCCGAACAGAGTGCGCCGTACGCCAGGGCCACGGCCCTGCTGGTCGACCGCGCGGCGAACGACCCGGCCGCGGAGAACCGGCGGACCGCTTACCACCTGCTCGCCCCGGATCCGCACGTCCCCGGCCTGGTGGAGCTGCTGTGCGAGCACGGTCTGACCGATCCCGCAGGGGATGTCCAGCTCGCCGCCCTGGCACACGTGATCGCCACCCCGGTCAGCGATCCGCTGCTCGCCGAGCGCCTCGGTGAGCTCGCGGTGGGCAGCGTTCCGTACGTCCGCGCCCTGGCCGTCCGGGCCCTCGCGGCCAACCACCTCGCCGAGCCCGCCGTACGGGAGCTGCTCCAGGACCGCGCCGCCACCGACGAGTCGGAGGAGGTCCGCGAGGTCGCGCTCTACGCCCTGGCGCGTGGCCTGCACCCGGACGCCGAGTTGGCGGCCTTCCTGCGCGAGCGGGCGGTCGAGGACGCGGACGAAGCTCCCCGCTCGGTCGCCCTGCGCAGGCTGCCGTTCGCGCAGCCGGACGCCGCGGCGACGATCCCGTTCCTGGGCGAGCGAGCCGTCGCCGATCCGTCCGACCGCGTCCGCGTCGAGGCGCTCCGCGCGCTCGCCTTCCACTGGCCCGACGACCCACGCACCGCCGCCGCACTGACCCGCGCAACCGCCGACGATTCCCAGGCCGTACGCGAAGAAGCCGTCCGGCTGGCCGGGGGCTGACACCAGGTACCCCGGGGTCATCGGCCGTTCAGAGGGGGTGCCTATGCTGGCCCGGCACGGTCGGCATCCGGGTTGGCCTTGCTACACCGAGGGAGGGCCCTGCGCCATGGAGAACCAGATCATCCACAAGGCCGCGTTCCTGCTGCACGAGTGCCACGAGCCTGAGGCCACCGTGGTGGAGCGGCTGAAGGACTACTTCCCGCACCTGTCGCTGACCGAGCGCGAGCGCTACGTCTCGGAGGCCTGGGACCAGGTGCACACCAAGAACGGCGCCGTCTGAGCACCGAGCCCCTGAGACGAGAAGAGGCTCCGCACCCGGGCCACTGACCACCAATGCCCATGTGAGTGCGGAGCCGCTGCTCGGAGGGGGGAGCAGCCTCGGGGGGACAGACTGCTCCCCCGGGCGGAGCTCCCACAACCGGTGCCGCGTCGGGGGGAAGCCGCGGCACCCGGTCCCACAGCGGGGAGTTCCGGTTCCATGTACCGGGGATTCCTGCCAGATCCTCGCTACGTCATCCATCCTGCCGGGGTGGCGGACGGCGGGCATCGGGAGAAAGACCGCACTCGCCGGGACCTTCGTCCCGCCGGGTGAACGCGTCTCTCACTGCTTCGGCCATCCGGTGGATAAGCTGCGAGCAGGAGCGGACGGACGAACGGGCCGTCAGAGGCCAGCAGAGTGGCAGGGAGGCGGGCCGAGGCGATGGCACAGGCGCGGAAGATCGGCATGTACCTCCTGCTCATTTTCGTCATCTACACGATCATCACGTCTCCCGCCAGGGCGGCCGAACTGGTCCAGTCGGGTTTCGTCGGCATCTCGGACGCGGCCAAGGCGGTCGGCACCTTCATGACCGGGCTGGTCAAATAGCGGGCGGGTGCGACGGCCGGCGAACGCGCCGGTTACGGTGAGCCGGTTCAAAGCCCTCAACCCGCTAGGAGCGGCATCGTGATCCGGCACCTGGTCCTGTTCAAGCTCAACGACGGCGTCACCAAGGACGACCCGCGTGCCGTCGCGGGCGCCAAGGCCTTCGAGGAGCTCGGCGCGCTGATCCCCGAGCTGCGCCAGTGGGAGTGCGCCTGGAACATCACCGAGCGGGACATCGCGTACGACTTCGCGATCAACAGCCTGGTCGAGGACCGCGAGAGCCTGCAGGCGTACCTGACCCACCCGGCCCACCAGGCCGCCGCCGGGCAGTGGCGTGAGTTCGCCACCTGGGTGATCGCCGACATCGAGGTCTGAGCCCGGACGGCCCAGCGGTCGTACCCGAAGAATCAGCGCAGGCCCCCGGAACCGCAGCCGTTCCGGGGGCTTCGTCGTGCCCTCGACCGGGTGCGGCCGAATGCCTGTCAAGCCGCCAACACACCTATTTGCGGTGCTTGCCCGCTCATGGCACGACTTGTGATGCTATGACCGATTTTGCCGACTTCGGGAGGGGTGACGTGCTCGTGCGGACGCAGGGGACGCAGGAAGGCGCCGCAGTGGACGTGCGCACCCTCACCCGGGTGCTGTTCGAGCGGCTCACCGAGCTCCCGCCCGGCGCTCCCGAGCGGGACCGGGTGCGGGCGGCGTTGATCGAGGTCAACATCCCGCTGGTGCGGTACGCGGCCACCCGGTTCCGCAGCCGCAACGAGCCGATGGAGGACATCGTCCAGGTCGGCACCATCGGCCTGATCAACGCGATCGACCGGTTCGACCCCGGGCGCGGGGTGCAGTTCCCCACGTACGCACTGCCGACCATCCTCGGCGAGATCAAGCGGTACTTCCGGGACAACGTCCGCACCATGCACGTGCCCCGACGGCTGCAAGAGCTGTGGGTGCAGGTCAGCGGCGCGATGGAGGAGCTGACGGTGACCCACGGGCGCACCCCCAAGGTGCCCGAGATCGCCGCCAGCCTGCGCATCCCCGAGGAGGACGTCCGGGCCTGCCTGGACGCCGGGCGGGCCTACAGCGCGGCCTCGCTGGAGGCCGCGCAGGAGCACGAAGGCGGGCTGGCCCTGCTGGACCGGCTCGGCTACGAGGACTCGGCGCTCGCCGACGTGGAGCACCGCGACATGGTGCGCCACCTGCTGGTGCAGCTACCCGAGCGGGAGCGGCAGATCATCATGCTGCGGTTCTTCGCCAACCTGACGCAGTCCCAGATCAGCACCGAACTCGGCATGTCCCAGATGCACGTCTCGCGACTACTGTCGAGGATCCTGACTCGGCTGCGGACCGGTAACTCCTGGGAGGAGTGAGCCGGCCGACAGGGCTGACCCGGGAGTCGCTGCGCGTGACCACGATGTGACAAGTTGCGACGTTCGGGTTTGCCGGGGCGCGTGATCCGGTATGGAGCTGGAGAAGTCGTCCGACCGGGAACTGCCACTCGGTAGCGCCCGTTCAACTGTCAGTCACGAGGGGGTGGGGTGCATGTCCGGAGAGCCGGGCGGCGCAGAGATCCACAGTGCCACGACCGTCGCCGAGCCGGCCCCTGCGCAGGTGGCCGCACTCATCCCCGCGCAGAGCGGTCCGCTGCCCGGCCAGAGCGGTCCGCTGCCCGAGATCGACCGGACGCTGGACACCCGCACGCTCTCCCGCTCGCTCTTCCAGCGCCTGGCCGGCCTGGAGCCGGACAGCGCCGAGCACACCTACGTCCGTGACACCCTGATCGAGCTCAACCTGCCGCTGGTGCGGTACGCCTCCGCGCGCTTCCGCAGCCGCAACGAGCCGATGGAGGACATCGTCCAGGTCGGCACCATCGGCCTGATCAAGGCGATCGACCGGTTCGACCCGGAGCGCGGGGTGGAGTTCCCCACCTTCGCGATGCCCACCGTGGTCGGCGAGATCAAGCGCTTCTTCCGGGACACCAGCTGGTCGGTGCGGGTGCCGCGCCGCCTGCAGGAGCTGCGTCTGGCCCTCACCAAGGCGGGCGACGAGCTCTCCCAGCGCCTCGACCGCTCCCCCACCGTGGCCGAACTGGCGGCGTACCTCGGCGTCTCCGAGGAGGACGTGGTCGAGGGCCTGGCCGTCGGCAACGCCTACACCGCCAGCTCGCTGGACTCCAGCCCCGGCGAGGAGGACGGCGACGGCCCGCTGGCCGACCGGCTCGGGTACGACGACCTCGCGCTGGAGGGCGTCGAGTACCGCGAGTCGCTCAAGCCGCTGCTGGCCAAGCTGCCGCCGCGCGAGCGGCGGATCATCATGCTGCGCTTCTTCGGCAACCTGACGCAGTCGCAGATCGGCGAGGAGATCGGCATCTCGCAGATGCACGTCTCCCGGCTGCTGACCAAGACCCTGACCCAGCTGCGGGCGGGCCTGGTCGAGTAGGCCCACCCGGGCAGACCCTAGTCGAGCAGGTTGTGGCGCAGGCCGGCCAGGACGGTGTCGTCCAGGCCCAGGCCCTCCTGCCAGAACTTCTCGAAGGTGCCCCAGCCGTTCTCGAGCTCCTCGAAGGCGGCCTCCAGGTACGGCCGCTCGGCGTGGAAGATCGGCAGCATCAGCGACGGGTCCTTCATCAGCCCCTGGCTGCGGAAGCTCTCCACGATCGTCTTGATGATGGCGCCCGAGCGCTCGTTGGTGAGCAGGTAGTCGGTGAAGACGGTCTCCCGGTCGACGCCGAGCGCGGTGAGGATCAGCGCGGCCGCCCAGCCGGTACGGTCCTTGCCGGCCGAGCAGTGGAAGAGCACCGGCGGCCCGTCCGGCGCGGCCACCAGGCGCAGCACCTCGGCGAAGCGCTCGCGGCCGAGCGGCGAGGTGACGAACCAGCGGTAGAGGCCCTCCATCATCCGGGCGGCCTTGCCGTCGCCCAGCACCTCGCGCTGGCGCTCGGCGTCCCGCCCGGCCAGCGCGTCGCGCAGCGAGACGTAGATGTCGAAGTCCGTGGCGTAGACCGGCACGTGGTGCAGCGTGATCCCGTCCGGCCCCTCGGGCTCGACGGTGACGCTGTCGGCGGAGAACTCGGCCGAGCGGACCTCGGCCACCGGCAGGCCCGGGATGACGTCGGGCCCGGCCTCGCGGACCTCCTCCATGCTGCGCAGGTCGATCACCCGGCGCAGGCCGCTGCCGGCCAGCACCTCCAGGTCGCGCTCGGAGAGCCGGTTGAGCGCGTCCGAGCGCAGCGCGACGCCCGAACGGACCCGGCGGCCGTCCTGGGTGAGGTAGCCCCCCAGGTCGCGGGCGTTGACCGCGCGCTCCAGGCCCAGGTTGCGGGCGGTCTCGACGGACGGCTGCTCGGTCACGGCTCCTCCTGGGGGTACACGGGCTCGGCGCACGGGCGTACGAGTGCGCCGGACTCGATCAGTCTAGGGCGGTACGCACCGGACCGACCGAGCCCGGAGGAGCGCGGTGTCAGGAAGGGGTTACTTGACGGCGAGCCAGATCACGGCCGCCAGAACGGCGAGGGCGACCACCGCGATGCCGACGATCTTGCCGGTGCGGTTGGAGCTGGCGGAGCCGTAGGTGGAGACGGAGCCGGGAGCCTGCGGGGCGGGAGTCTCGTCGACGAACGCCCGGAACATCTGGGTGCTGCCGGCGGGGTCGTAGTCGTTGTCAGCCATGGCAGGGACTCTAGCCAACTCCGCCGGTCAGCCGACACCCCGGACCCCCGGGCGGGTGACCTGCGGTGAGGGACTTGAGACATCAGGGCGCGGATTCGGCGCGAGGCGCCCCCGCCGGGTGGCCGATCGGGTTGACTGCCGGTATGACCGACACCCACAGCGACACTCCTGCCCGGGGCAGCGGCAAGGTCAGCCTCGGCGGCTCGGAACTCCACGTCTCCCGGCTCTGCCTGGGCGGCAACGTGTTCGGCTGGACGGCCGACCAGGCCCAGTCCTTCGCCGTCCTGGACGCCTTCGCGGCCGGCGGCGGCAACTTCGTCGACACCGCCGACGTCTACTCCGCCTGGGTACCCGGCCACCGGGGCGGCGAGTCGGAGACCGTCCTCGGCGCCTGGCTGCGCAGCCGGGGCAACCGGGACGAGATGGTGATCGGCACCAAGGTCGGCGGGCACCCGGCGATGCCCGGCATCTCGGCCGCGAACATCCAGGCCGCCACCGAGGGCTGCCTGCGGCGGCTCGGGGTCGAGCGGATCGACCTCCTCTACACCCACTGGGACTTCCCCGAGACCCCGGTCGAGGAGTTCGTCCCGGCCCTGGACGCCCTGGTCCGGGCCGGGAAGGTCCGCGCGGTGGCCGCCTCCAACATCAGCGCGGCCCGGCTGAGCTCCGCCCTCGACTTCGCCGCCCGCGAGGGCATGGCGGCGTACGTGGCGGTGCAGCCGCACTACAACCTGGTCTCGCGGCGCAGCTACGAGGGCCCGCTGGCGACCGTGGTGGCGGCGCGGGGCCTCTCCTGCCTCCCCTACTACGCGCTGGCCTCCGGCTTCCTCACCGGCAAGTACCGCCCCGGCGGCGGCCGGGCGGACTCCGGCCGGGGCCACGGCGCCGCGGACTTCCTCAACGACCCGCGGGCCCTGCGCGTCCTCAGCGCGCTGGACAAGGTCGCCGACCTGCACGACACCGAACCGGCGACGGTCGCGCTGGCCTGGCTCAACGCCCAGCCGACGGTGGCCGCACCGATCGCCTCCGCACGGACCGTCGAGCAGCTCCCGGCGCTGCTCGACGGCGCTCGGCTGGCGCTGACGGCGGAGGACCTGGAGCTGCTGGACGCCGCGAGCAACTAGGCACTGTCCAGGGGCGCGGGGAACTGACCCGCTGTGCGCCAGTGCGGCGATGTGCGTGGTTGGCCGCGCCGTTCCTCGCGCCCCTGGTGGTGCTGCCCCTGGTGGTGCTCTATGCCCTCCCGAAGTGGGTGGGGTAGTAGCCGGCCGAGAGGGTGGAGATGCGGACTGTCTTGCCCGGGCGGGGGGCCTCGACGTAGCGGTTGTCGCCGAGGTAGATGCCCACGTGGTGGATGCCGGAGGCGCGGCCGTTGCCGGACCAGAAGACCAGGTCGCCGCGGCGGAGCTCGCCGGCGGTGATGGCGGTGGTGGCCCGGTACTGGTCGTCCGCGACGCGGGGGAGGCTGATGCCGCTGCGGCGGTAGGCCTGCTGGACCAGGCCGGAGCAGTCGTAGCCGGAGGGTCCGTTGCCGCCCCAGACGTACGGCTTGCCGAGCTGGGCGAGGGCGTAGCCGATGGCGGCCTCGGCGTTGGAGCCCGAGGCGGGCGGGGGCGGGGTCACCGGGGTCGGGCGGCTGCCGGACCGGCCGGTGCGGTCGAGGTAGACGTCGTAGTGGCTGGTCCAGCGCCACTCGCCGGAGGAGTTGCGGAACCAGTAGCGCGAGCCGTCCCAGCCCTGCTGCTGGCCGCCGCCACCGCTCGGGGCGGTGCTGCGGTTCAGGTAGACGCTCTGGTGGCTGGTCCAGCGCCACTCGCCCGAGGTGTTCTTGAACCAGTACCGCGCGCCGTCCCAGCCCTGCTTGCTCGGGGCGGGCATCGCGTTGGCGGTGGTGGCCCCGACGGTGAGGCCGAGGACTCCGGCGCCGGCCAGCACGGTGGTGGCGATGCAGGTGCGGCGGACCAGCCGGTGTATTCGACCCCCGGGGTCCACCGGAGGTGCGGTGCAGGCCGCGCAGGCGCAGGGGCCGTCCGGGGCGTCGGCGAAGCGGATCGGGCTGCGGTCGGTGGCTATCTTCATGCGGGGCGTCCTTCCTGGTGGCCGGTCCTGACGGCCGGCCGGTGGCTGCCCGCCCGGGAGCCGGGCGAGGGTACGGGGGCGGTGAGGGGCACACCGGCGGGCGAGACGAAGGCGACCAGCAGCTGCTCCATCAGGGCGCTGCGGGCGGCCTGGTCCAGCTCGTTCGCGGTGGCCCGCTCCAGCCGCCGCACGGCGAGGGCGGCGGCCTCCACCGCGTCGTCCACCAGCACCGTCCGCAGCCCGGCGTCCAGGTCGGCGAGCCGCCGGCGCCGCATGCTCTCCGCCACCTCCGGCGCGTACTCCAGGGCCAGCGGCTGCACGGAGTAGACCTCGAGCCCGGCGGGGGCGGTCTCGGCGGCCAGCGCCCGGGTGAGCTCGTCGGCGAACCAGTTGCCGTCCCGCAGGGCCGGGCCGGGGGCGGAGTTGCTGTCGCAGGGCAGCGTGCTGGCGGTGCGGGTGAGCACGGCGTGGGTCTGCTCGCGCAGGTAGTCCTCGTGCTCCGCGAGGCCGAGCACGGCCCGCGCGGTGTCCCGGACCCGCCAGACGATCAGCAGCTGGACCACGATCGGGGTGCCGGTGCGGTCGGTGACGGTGACCGGTTCGCTGCGCCAGTGCCGCAGGCGGACGTCCACCGGGAGGCGGCGCAGCGCGGGGTTGACCCAGACCAGGCCGTGGCGGCGGACGGTGCCCCGGTAGCGGCCCCAGCGGGTGAGCACCCTGGTCTCGCCGCTGCCGTTGACCAGCAGACCGGCGAGCACCAGGACCGCCACCAGCGCGGACGCGGCGGCGACGGCCACCACCGGGGCGGTGACGTCCGGCCCGCCGGTCTCCTTGGCGACGGCGCTGCGCAGGTCCGGCAGGGCGGCCAGGTGCGGGAGCACTCCGGTGCGGGCCAGCGCGACGGCGACGCCGGCCAGCGCGAGCAGCAGCACGAGCAGGGCCAGCCAGCCGGGCAGCGCGCGGGCCGGGCGCTCGCGCAGCGTCCCGTCGGCACGGGGCGGCCGCCGGGCGGCCGGGTGGTGGCCGGTGACCGGCTCCTCCGGGACGACCACCCTGGGGGTGGGAGCGGTGGGCCGCTCCAGTTCGTCCTCGGCGAGCGCCGGGGGCGTGGTGCGGATCAGCGGCTTGGCGACGGCCTCGGCGAGGGCGCGGGTGAGGCCGTTGGCCGTGTTGAGGGGGGTGGGTGGGTCAGGTCGCGGATCGCGGGTTGCGTCCATGTGCACGGGTCCTCGGGGTCGGTGTTTCGCGCAACGGGCGGCCCGGATCTGACGGGCAGTGCCAGAGCCAGGCTAGGCTGATAACTCATCAAATGCGACATTTACGGATATGGCGTGTCGCTATCCGGACGACCCGGTCGCGGACGTGATGCAGGGTCAGCGGCCGCGGCGACGGCGACCGCTGCCACGCGCGAGCACCCGCCGGGTGACCACCGCCACGGCGGCGAGCAGCAGCAGCACGCCGAGGGAGGCGCCCCGCCAGCCGCGCATCGCGGACTGGTGGGCGGCCGACTCCGCGGTGTCGGCGGGCGGCGCGGCGAGGTCCCGGGCATCGACGCCGGAGTCCTCGTCGGGGGTGGCGGGGTCGGCCTGGTCCTGGTCGTCGGTGGCGGCGGGGGTGCGGCGGGGGCCGTGCGAGGAGGGCGCGGCAGCGGCGGCCGCCGAGGCGGAGCCCGCGGGCGCGGGGCTGGTGACGGGGGCCGGGGACGTACCCGGCACCGGGGCGACGGCGCCGGCGGAGGCACTGGCGACGGCACTGGCGACGGCACTGGCCGAGGCCGGGACGGGAGCGGCGGCCGGGGCTGCGGAGGGTGCCGCGGACTGAGCGGCGGCGGGCGCGGAACCCGGGGCCGGGGCGGCGGACTGGCCGGCAGCCGGTGCAGCCCCCGCCGCCGGGGCCGCGCCCGAGCCGGCGGCTCCGGTCGGCGCGGCGGCAGGTGCCGGAACGGCCGATGCGGGAGCAGCCGGTACGGGAACGGCGGCAGGCGCGGAGCCCGGGGCCGTGCCCGTACCGACGGCTCCGGTCGGCGCGGCTCCTGCCGTCGGGGCGGTGGGGGTGTCCGGCGCGGCGGGCGCGGGCACCGCCGGAGCTCCCGGGGCGGTGGCCGCGGCGGTGGGTGCGGCCGAGACCGACGGCGCCGGGGGCACCAGGACGGGGAACACGCCCGGCAGGCCCGGCAGTCCACCGAACGGCCAGGTCGGGTCGGCCACCGGCGCGGCCGAGGCGGAAGCGGACGGGGTCGGCGAGGCGGGGACGGCCGAGGCCGAGGTGGCGGGCGGGGTCGGCGCGGTCGACGGCGCGGGGGTCGGGACCGGGGGGACGGCCACCGGGAACAGGCCCGTGGTCACGCCGCCCGGCACCGGGTCCGCCGGAGCGGCCCCCGCCGTCGGGCTCGCCACAGCCGTACCGGAGGCCGGGGCCGTGCCGGACGTCGGGGCCGCGGTCGAGCCCGCTCCCGCCGTCGGAGCCGGGCTCGCCGAAGCCGAAGCGGAAGCGGAAGCGGACACGGAAGCGGACGCGGAAGCAGAGGCCGAAGCGGAGGCCGAAGCGGAGGCCGAAGCGGACGGCGACGGCGAAGCCGTGGCTGCCTTCGGGGCGTGGACGGTGATCGGGTCCGCCGCGGTGGAGTTGCCCGCGCGGTCGGTGGCGGTGAGTAGGAGCTGCTGGTCGCCCTCGGGGAGGTCGTGGGCGGGGGTGCAGGCCCAGCTGCCGTCGGCGGCGGCGACGGCGGTGCACAGGACGGCGCCGTGGACGGCGACCGTGACGGTGGCGGCGGCCTCGGCGGTGCCGGTGAGCCGGGGGCGGGACGAAGTGAGCGTCACCGGGCTGGTCATGGCGGGGCGGTCGGGGGCGGTGGTGTCGACCACGAGCGTCACCGGCTTGCCCGCCGTACGGTTGCCGGCCCCGTCCACGGCGGCGGCGGTGAGCTGGTGCTTGCCGTCCGCGAGGTTCTCCACCGGGAGGCAGTGCCAGCTGCGGTCGGCCGCCACGGCCGTGCTGCAGAGTTCGCCGGCGACCCGGGAGGCGCCCACCGTGGAGTCGGTGACGGAGACGGTGGTGCCGGGGTCGCCGGTGCCGGTGAGCAGCAGGCCGGGGTCGTTGGTGAACTCGGGCAGGGTGAGGACGGGCGCGCCGGGCGGGTCGGTCTTCACGGTCAGCTTGACCGGCTCGCCGCGCAGCACCACTCCGCCGCGGGTGGTCTCCACCGGCACCAGGCTGTGGGCGCCCTGTCCGAGGGCCTGGTCGGGGCGGCAGCTCCAGGTGCCGTCCGAGCCGACCTTGCTGCGGCAGAGCGTGGTGTCGCCCTCGACGATCTCGACGCTCGCCCCGGCGACCGCGCCCTCGCCGCGGATCTCCGGCCGGGCGTCGGCCACCACCGCGCCGCTGACCGGCCCGGCGATCTCGGGCTTGGCCGCGCCGACGGTGAGCGCCAGGCGCTGGTCGATCACCTCGCCGGAGTCGGCGAAGCCGCCCGCGCCGACCAGCTGGGAGGCGTCCCGGGCGAGCCGGAGCCGGGCCCAGGTCTCCCCCGAGGCGGCGCCGTCCGGCACCGTCCACTCCAGGGTGACGTTGGCCGCCCCGGCCGGGACTTCGGCCTGCACCCGCTCGGTGGGGTCGAACTTGCCGTTGTGGTCGAAGTCGATCCAGCCGGCCAGGGTGGCGGGCCCGCTGCCGGGGCTGACCGGCACGCTCAGGTCGTAGTAGCGGCCGATGGCGGCCTCGGTGGGGAACTTCACGGTCGGGTCCGCGCCTTGGTACTCGCCGCGGCCGGGCTGCAGCGCGGGCGGCGCGGGCTTCGCCCAGGGGTTGCCGTACCCGCGGTGGTCGACCTCGACCATCGGGCGGGAGAGCTCGTCGACCGCCTCGGGCTCCTGCACGCCTGGCACGGCCGGGGGCACCAGGCCGCGGGCGCTGTGGCCCACGGCCGTGGCCAGCCGGGCGGGCGGGGCCCCGCCGGCGTCCTGGCCGAGGAAGAGGTCGGAGAGCAGGTGGGAGGCGTTGCCGTACCCCTGCGGGGCGGTGCCGACGCCCTCGTCCAGAGTCACGGTGTACGCCTGGCGCAGCGGGACGGGCACCGTGGTGGAGCCCGCGCGGGCGGTGCTGCGCTGCTCGACCCGCAGGGTCACCGCGGTGACGGTGCCGGAGAGTTCGAGGCTGCCGAGGCCCTCGGTGGTGTCGTCGCCCGGGGCCAGCGTGTTGCCGCCGACCTGCCAGCCCGTCCAGTCGGTGCGCCCGACCAGGGTGGGGGCGCTGGGCGAGCCGCCGGTGACGGTGAGCCGGGCGGCGGTCGCGGTGGAGCCCGCCTTGCCGGTGGCGAGCCCGGCCAGGCCGCTGACGTGCAGCCGGGGATTGCGCACCGGCCGGGAGAAGGTGAGCTGCAGGGTGCCCATGGTGCGCCAGGAGCCGTCGGCGGTGGGGCGGTCCTCGGCGACGGTGAAGGTCTGCGCCGGGTCTCCCCCGCGCAGCCCGTCGGCGTAGGCGGCGGCCGCCCCGGCGGCGGTGGCGAGCTTGCCGGCGGCGGGGGTGGCGCTGACCCCGGGCTGCGGAGTGAAGTCGAGCGAGACGCTCAGGCCGGAGGGCAGCACGGCCCGGTGCTCGCCGGTCCAGGTGTCCGGCGTCTGCTGGGCGTCCACCACGGCCGGGTACCAGCCGATCAGCAGTGCGACGGCGGCGGTCAGGGCGACGGCCCGGCCGATCCGGCGGGAGGCGGGCGCGGCGGGGCGGATCCCGGAGCGAGCGGCGGAAGACGCGGCCGGGGGGAACTGTCGGTTCATCCGGCTCTCCTTACGATCACGTGCAGTTCGAGGGTGCTGTCGGTCCGGAACGGCACCGGCGGCCAACTCGCCGCTGCTGAAAGCGAGCTGATGGCTCATTTGCGCTGTTGCAGCCATAACATCCGACAAAAGGGAATCACGATGTGGAGCCAGTCATACCGCGACACCTGGGGCAGAGAACGCGTACCACCCGATTGGCCGCCAATGCACCCACAGCCTGGGACGTACCCCCTGACGACGGCTTTCAGCCATCCGGCCGCCCGGGCAACCGCCGGACACTGCGCGATGCCTGAGCATTCATCAGGGCACCCTGTTCGAATTGCCCGCCGCCTCAGTAGAGTCAGCCCCTGTGACGATTAACCCCGTTCTCATCAAGAGCAGCTATGCGGCGGTCGAGCCGTACGGCACCGAGGTGACCGCGCACTTCCACCGGCAGCTGTTCGAGCACGTCACTCGTCCGGAGGGCTGAGGCCGGCCCGGTGCCCTTCGACCCCGCGGTCATCCGCGCCAGCTTCGCCGTGGTCGAGCTGCGGGCCGCCCACGCGTCCCGGTACTTCTACACCCACCTCTTCGCCCACAACCCCGAGCTGCGACGGCTCTTCCCCACCGAGCTCGCCGAGCAGCGCGACCGGCTGTTCGCCTCGCTGACCGAGCTGGTGCTGCGCGCCGACGACCTCGACCGGCTGACCGGCTACCTGCGCGCCCTCGGGCGGGACCACCGCAAGTTCCAGGCCCTGCCCGAGCACTACCCCGCGATCGGTGCCAGCATGATCGCCGCGCTGCGGCAGTTCTCCGGGCACTCCTGGACGCCGGAGATCGAGAAGGCCTGGACGGAGGCGTACACCGTCATCTCCCAGATCATGATCGAGGCGGCCCGCGAAGCCCCCGCACGGGGCCCGGCCTTCTGGGAGGCCGAGGTGGTGCACCGCCGCCGGGCCGCCCCCGACGTGGTGGTGCTCACTCTCGCCCCCGGGCACCCGTACCCGTACCGGGCCGGCCAGTACCTCTCACTCTGCTCCCCCCGCCGCCCGCAGGTCTGGCGGCCGTACTCGATCGCCAACGCCCCCCGGGTGGACGGCACCCTCGAGCTGCACGTCCGGCGGGTGCCCGGCGGGCAGCTCTCCACCGCGCTGGTCAACGACGTCGTCCCCGGCGAGCGGCTGCGGCTCGGCCCGGCCCTCGGGGACGCCTGCCTGGCCCGCGGCTCGACCCGCCCGCTGCTCGCCGTCGCCGGGGGCACCGGCTGGGCCCAGATCAAGGCGCTCCTGGAGGAGGCCGGCCGGACGGGCTGCCGCCCCGCCACCGTCTACCTGGCCGCCCGGGACCCTCGGGACCAGTACGACCTGGACTCCGTACGGTCGCTGGTGCACCGCCACGGCTGGCTGGAGGTGGTGCCGGCCAACCCCGCGCAGGGCGCCGCCCGGGAGAGCGCGATCGAGCTGCTCCGCGCGGGCCTGGCCGGGCGCGGCAGCTGGGCCGGTCACGACATCCACCTGAGCGGACCGCCCGACCTCGCCCCCGGCCTGACCGGGCTGCTGACCGACCTGGGCGCCGACCCCGAGCTGATCCGGCACGACCCGGTGCCGGCCACCCTCAACCGCACCCAGCCGCTGAGCTGCTCGGAGTGGTTCCTCGACAAGCGGGACGTGGCCTGGATCAACCGCACCGACCTCGGGCGATGAAGCCCGCCCGGGGTCTGGAACGGCAGAAGCCCCGGGCGGCTGCCCGGGGCTTCTGGCTGGTGCGCTCAGCAGGATTCGAACCTGCAACCTCTTGATCCGTAGTCAAGTGCTCTATCCGTTGAGCTATGAACGCGGGTGGTGCTGCGCGTTGCCGGTCCGAGGACCAGCAGTGCGCTCAGCAGGATTCGAACCTGCAACCTCTTGATCCGTAGTCAAGTGCTCTATCCGTTGAGCTATGAGCGCTCGCCCTGCGGGCCTGGGCCTGCGGGGCGGTGCAGGGACAACATTACATGACCTGCGACGCGGGGTGAAATCCATTGCCGCCGGGACGGCGAAGGGCCCCGCCAGCGGCAGCTGACGGGGCCCTTCGGTGAAGCGGAGGCTGAGGGATTTGAACCCTCGATGGGCTTTAAGACCCAAACCGCATTAGCAGTGCGGCGCCATAGACCGGACTAGGCGAAGCCTCCTCGCACGATCTGCTCCGGTCTCCCGGTGCACTCCGTGCGCATGTGATGATGCCACAGCCCAGGGGCTGAACACCAACCGCCGACAACGTTACTAGGCGGGTCATCCGCAGTGCAAAGAAGAATGGGATACTCCAGTCTCCCGAGGAGAGCGCGAGCCACCAGCCCGCAGCCCGTACAGAGGATGAGCCGGGCGCGCCACCAGCCGTGAGGAGACCTGTCGACGTGAGCAGCAGGCCGATCCGAGGTGCTGCCCGCCTCGCCGCGATACTCGACGCCCTGCCGGACGCGCTGCTGCTGGTCAACAGCAACGGCACCGTGGTGGACGCCAACCAGGCCGCGGTCCAGGCCCTGCAGGCCCCGGGCACCTCACTGGTCGGCCGCGGCGTGCTCGACCTGCTGCCGGAGTTCGACCCGAGCCGGATCCCCGGCTCGATGCGCCCGGCCCCCCGCGAGCCGGAGGGCCTGGACCACCCCGTGCGGATGACCGCCCGGCGCACCGACGGATCGACCTTCCCCGTGGAGGTCTCCGGCAACGACTTCACCGACGACGGCACCCTGGGCTCGGCGGACACCCGCTTCGGCTTCGACTCCGTCAGCTCCGCCGGCTCGGACCTGCTCCTGCTGCTCGTCCGGGACCTCTCCGGGCGCCTGGGCGTGGAGGCCGAGCTGCGGCGCCAGCACAAGCAGACCGAGATGATCCTGCGGGCCGCCGCCGAGGGCGTGCTCGGGGTGGACCTCGAGGGCCGCGTGGTGCTGGTCAACCCGGCCGCCGCGCACATCCTCGACTACCGGGCCAGCGAGCTGGGCGGCCGCGAGCTGCACCCGCTGGTCCAGCACTCCCAGGCCGACGGCACCCCGGCGGCGGTGGAGAGCTCGGCCCTGATGGACACCCTGCACTCGGGCCGCAAGCACCGGGTGCGCGGGGCGGTGCTCTGGCGCAAGGACGGCCACCCGGTGACGGTGGACCTCACCACCGCGCCGGTCCGCGACGGCGACCAGCTGGTCGGCGCCGTGATGACCTTCACCGACCGCACCCGCGAGCTGGCCCTGATCGCCCGCAACGAGCACCTCACCGCCGTCCTGGAGAGCGAGCTGGGCGGCGCCCTGGAGGCGCTGCACCGCCGGATCGACGCCCTCGCGGGCGACCCGGCCGGGCAGCTCTGGCCCGAGGCCAACTGGACGCTGCGGCGCCTGGCCGACGAGTGCCGCCGCTTCTCCACCCTGATAGCGGGCGTGCTCAGCCACCAGCGCTCCGAGGACGCGCTGGAGACCGGCCGACGGACCGCCCGGCGGGCGTCCGTACGGCTGGACGAGGTGGTGCGGGCGGCCGTCGAGCAGGCCGGGGAGCTGGTCGGCGCCGGGCGGGTGCGGTACTCGGTGCACGCCGCCGCCCTGGAGGTGACCGCCGACCGCGAGCGGCTCGCCCAGGCGCTGGCGCACCTGGTCGCGGACGTGAGCGGGGTCGCCCTCTCGCTGGACGGGCCGGCCGCGCCGGTGGGCGAGCAGCTCGGCGTCCCCGCGCTGCCGCCGGTCGGCGGGGACGTACCGAGTGTGGTGCTGGCCGCCGCGCAACGCGGCGAGGTCGCCCGGATCGAGGTCCGCGGTCCGGGCCGGGACAGCAGCCCGGTGCACCTGCCGATCGCCCGCTCGATCGTGGAGCGGCACGGCGGTGTGCTGCAGCGGCACGAGCTCCCCCAGGGCGCGGGCACCACGTACGTGGTCGAGCTCCCGCTGGACCCGGCGGCGGTGGCCAGGGCCGCGGCCGAGGGGCAGCGCAGCGTGCCCAAAGAGACCGACACCGCCATGCTCCCGGACCTCCCCGAAGTCCCCCCCGCTCCTCCCGTGATCCCCGCCCCCGCCGGGCCTGACGAACGGCCGGGACGGCCCGCGGAAGGGGACACTCCGTCGCAGGGCACCCCGACCGGCTGGCCGGTCGGCGGCGTGGCCGCACCCGACGCTCCCCGGGCCGACGGCACCGCCGCGCCGCAGGCCGGCCCCTCCGGCCGGGCCGACGACAGCTGGCCCGGGCTGCCTGCCGAGGGCGGTACGCCGCCGCACGGCCCGGGCGGTCGCCCTGGTACCGACCGCGCTCCGGCCCGGGCCGACGACAGCTGGCCGGGGCGGTCCGCCGAGAGCGGTACGCCGCCGCACGGCAGCCCCGCCCGGCCCGCGGCCGACGCCCCCGCCGCCCAGGACACCGCGGGCGGTACGCCGCCGCACGGCACGGCCGCGCCCGGTGCGCAGCTGCGGGCGGGTGAGACGGCGGAGGCCGGGGAGCCGGGGGTACGGGCCGGGCGTCGGCGCCGGGTGGCCGAACCGGCCGCCGCGCTGGCGCTGCCCGGGGTGCCCGACCCGGGGACCCCGCTCTACCCCGGCCTCGAGCACGCCCTGCCGGCCGCCCCGGCCGAGCCGGTGACCGCTCCGGCGGTGCCGCCGACCGGCCGCCGCCGACGCCTGGCCCTGCCCGGGCAGGCCGAGGCCCCGACCACCCCGGAGGCCGCCCCGGCCGAGGGCGCCGCCCCGCGCGCGGCCTTCGCCCTCCCCGCCGGTGACAGCACACCGGCCGAAGCCGCCACCCCGGACCACCCGGCGGCCTTCGCCCTGCCGGGCGCCGAGGCCACGCCGTTCGCCATGCCCGGCGGCGACAACGGCACCGCCGCCACCGACCGCCCGGCGGGCTTCGCCGCTCCCGAGGGCAGCAACCCCGGCACGCCGGACCACCCGGCGGCCTTCGCCCTGCCCGGGGCCGCCGCCGACCGCCCGGCGGGCTTCGCCGGGCCGGAGGCCGAGCGGCCGAACCCCGCCACGCCGGCCCTGCCCGGGGCGGGCGGCACCGGCGCCGAGCAGGCGGCCCCGTCCGCCGAGGCCGGGCAGCCGGGCCAGCCGCAGCCCGTCGGCAGCGGTCTGGCCGAGCTGACCCCGCCGCGCCCCCGGGGCGGCTTCGCGGGTGCGTTCCCGCAGGCCTTCCCGCCGGCGGCGGAGCCCCGGCCCGCCGCCGGCTCGGCCCCGAGCTGGCCCGAGCCGAAGCCCGGCGCCGTACCCGGGGCCACCGCGACCGCGACGGCGCCGCCCCAGCAGTGGCCCGATCCGGAGGCGGCGGAGGCCTCGACCGCGCTGCTCCCCGCCCTGCCCGCCCAGACCTCTCCCGAGGCCCCGGTCGAGCCCCGGACGCCACCCAGGCCGATGGCCGAGCTGGCTCTCGCCAGTGCCGAGCAGGTCGACCCGGCCGAGCTGACCATGGTCGCGCCCGCCGTGGACGGCGAGGCCCGGCGTCTGCTGGTCTGGCCGGAGCCGGACCCGTCGACCAAGCTCGCCCTGCAGGCCCGCGGCTACCGCCCGGTGATAGTCCGCTCCCGCGAGGAGGTGGACGCGCAGGTCGCGGCGTACCCGGCGGCGCTCTTCGTCGACCCGCTGACCGGCCCGATCACCCGCACCGCCCTGCAGTCGCTGCGCACGGCCGCGCTGAACAGCCGCGTCCCCGTCCTGGTCACGGCCGGTCTCGGCCAGGCCACCCGGGACGCCGCGTACGGCGCCGACCCGGCCGTGCTGCTGCGGGCGCTGGCGCCCCGGGACAGCGAGCAGCACGCCCCCCGGGTGCTGCTGGTGGAGTCCGATCCGGACATCGCGGCGGCGCTGATCACCAGCCTGGAGCGGCGCGGCATGCACGTCGAGCACGCCACCAGCGAGAACGACGCCGTCTCCCGGGCCAGCAGCGTGCAGCCGAACCTGGTGGTGATGGACCTGCTGCAGATCCGCCGCCGCCGGCTCGGCCTGCTCGACTGGCTGCGCACCAACGACCGGCTGCACCGCACCCCGCTGGTCGTCTACACCTCGGTGGACCTCGACCCGCAGGAGCTGCCGCGGCTGCGCACCGGCGAGACGGTGCTCTTCCTCGCCGAGCGCTCGACCTCCGAGGACGTGCAGGCGCGGATCGTCGACCTGCTCGGCCGGATCGGCGCGCTGGGCGAGGTCTCGGCCGCGGGCCGGTGAGGCGTCGCGGTGGCCGCCGGTCGGTGACCGGCGGCCGGGCGGGGCGTCAGCCCTTGCCGAGGACGGTGACGTCGAGGGCGTTCTCGGCGTAGCTGGCCCGGATGACCTTCTTGTCGAACTTGCCGACGGAGGTCTTCGGGACGCTCTCCACGACCGACCAGCGCTCGGGCAGCTGCCAGGAGGCGATCCGCCCGGCCAGGAAGTCGCGCAGGCCGGCCAGGCCGACGGTGGCGCCGGGCCGCAGCACCACGGTGGCCAGCGGCCGCTCGCCCCACTTCTCGTCCGGCACGGCGACCACGGCGGCCTCGGCCACCTCGGGGTGGGCCATCAGGTGGTTCTCCAGCTCGACCGAGGAGATCCACTCGCCGCCGGACTTGATGACGTCCTTGGCGCGGTCGGTGAGGGTCAGGTAGCCGTCGGCGGTGATGGTGCCGACGTCCCCCGTGCGCAGCCAGCCGTCCGGGCTGAACTTGTCCTCGGGCCGCTCGGGCTCGGCGCCGGCACCGGCGAAGTAGGCGCCCGCGATCCACGGGCCGCGCACCTCCAACTCGCCTGCCGAGACGCCGTCGTGCGGCATCCGCTCGCCGCCGGGGCCGATCAGGCGGGCCTCGACGGAGGCGGGGAAGATGCCCTGGGTGACGCGGTACGGCCACTCCTCCTCCGCCGTGAGGCCGGTCGGCGGCAGGGCGAAGGTGCCGAGCGGGGAGGTCTCGGTCATGCCCCAGGCGTGCACCACGTTGATGCCGTGCCGCTCCTCGAAGGCCTTCATCAGCGCGGGCGGGCAGGCCGAGCCGCCGATGACGACCATCCGCAGCGAGGAGACGTCGTGACCGCCGGCGTCCAGCTCGTCCAGCAGGCCGTTCCAGATGGTCGGCACGGCGGCGCTCAGGGTCGGCCTGACCTGGTCGATCATCGCGGCCAGCGGCGCGGGCTGGAGGAAGCGGTCCGGCATCAGCAGGTCGGCGCCGACCATGAAGGAGGCGTGCGGCAGGCCCCAGGCGTTGACGTGGAACATCGGCACCACCGGCAGGGCGGTGTCCCGGCTGGAGAGCCCGAAGCTGTCGGCCGAGGTGAGCTGCAGGGCGTGCAGGTAGACCGAACGGTGGCTGTACACCACGCCCTTGGGGTCGCCCGTGGTGCCGGAGGTGTAGCAGATCGCGGCGGCCTCGCGCTCGTCGATCTCGGTCCGCCACGGGTAGTCGGTGGGCCGGCCGGCGATCAGCGCCTCGTACTCGTGCACCCCGCCGGTGAAGTCCGCGAGCAGCGCCGGGTCGTACGCGCCGCTGACCACGATGTGCTGGAGCGTCGGGTTCAGCTGCGGCAGCACCCCGGCGAGCAGCGGCAGGACGCTGCCGTTGACGATGATCACCCGGTCTGCGGCGTGGTTGATGATGTACGCCAGCTGCTGGGCGGGCAGCCGCAGGTTGAGGGTGTGCAGCACGGCGCCCATGGACGGGATGGCGAGGTACGCCTCCAGGTGCTCGGCGTTGTTCCACATCAGGGTGCCCGTGACACTTCCCTCGGTCACGCCGAGTTCGTCGCGCAGGGCGTGGGCGAGCTGGGCGGCGCGGGCGCCGACCTCGGCGTAGCTGCGGACCACGGGGCCGGTGCCGTCCCAGGTCGTCACCTTGGACCGGCCGTGGATGGTGCTGCCGTGCTGGAGAATGCGGGCGACGGTGAGCGGGACGTCCTGCATCGTGCTGAACACGGGTCCTCCTTGACCGGGCGGGCTGGGGCAGGCCCGGCTACTGACCGGTAGCCATGGCTGCTCAGCCCGATTCTGTCGGTCCCGGCGCCCGCTGTCAGCCGCCTCGCCCGGAGTGAGACCTCGCTTACGTCACGGCGCCACCAGGCCGTCGAGCTGGTCGCGGTCGACGGCCAGGGTGGCTCCGCCGTAGGTCTCGCGGACGTCGCCGTGGTGCTGGTGGACGCGCTGGTGGTAGACCCACTGGTCGGCGCCGAGGGCGCCGGTGCCGTCGGTGCTGGCGCGGTCGTCCCATCGGGCGTACCAGACCACGTCGGGCATCGGGGAGTTGCCCGCGCGGGCGGCGGCGGAGAGGTCGCGGATGCCGGAGTCCGCGCTGGAGTAGAAGCCGGAGTGGTAGCCGCTCTCGTGCAGGGCCTGGGTCCAGCCGAGGGCGAAGTCGACCACGGCTCTGGTACAGGCCGCGTCGCCGCCCGGGTAGGTCTCGATGTCGAGGTAGACCGGGGTGCCCTGGCCCAGGCCCAGGGCGCGGACGGCCCGGGCGGCGTCGGCCGCCTCGGCCCGGCCCTGGTCCACCGCGTGGGCCGGGTCGATCCGGTCCGGCTTGTGCGGCAGGGCGCTGCACGGGGCCTGCCGGCCGACGTGGGTGGGCAGCAGCTGCCAGCCCATGCCCCGCACCTGGCGGACCCAGTCGGGGGTGAGCCGCCGCTGGTCGCAGGCGCGCTGACCCCCGCTCACGTAGATGCCGACGGCACGGTACGGCGAGGCGTCCCGCCAGGCCCGCATGGTGCTCAGCTCGGGGGCGCTGCAGGCGTCGAAGCCGGGGCCGGTGAAGACCTTCGAGGGCAGCGCGTCCCGCTTCCTCCTGGAGTCGGGCAGGACGGTGGGGGGCGGCTGCGGGGCGGGGCGGACGGCCCCGGCGAGCTCGACCCGGCGGGCGGGGCCGGCCGGTGCCTCGGTGACCTGGGAGAGGGGATCGGTGGCGAGCAGCAGGACGAGGGTGGCCGTCGCGAGGGCTGCCGGTCCTAAGTAGCGCATTCTTCGGTGGTACTGACGCCCCCTCGCCCGAGGGCGGCAGGCTCGCCGGTGGTGCGGGCACGATTCACCCGGCCGGCGGCAGCGGCGGGGCTCGGCCGTCCACATATTGGTAACAGGTTTGCACCCTGGTCACCCCTTACTGCACACTCGGCAGATGTCCACCACCTACGAGCCCTCGACGGGCACCTCCGCCGACGTCCTGCTGCCCGCTCCGGGCGAGCCCTCCGGCGAGCGTGGTGGTTGGCGACGACTTGGCACAGCCGTCCCGGCGCCGCTGCTCTGCGTGGCGGCGATGTTCACCGTGCAGCTGGGCATCGCGCTCTCCCAGCCGCTGTTCGGGCCGCTCGGCGTGGGCGGGGCGACCTTCCTGCGGATCACCTTCGCCGCCGTGATCCTGCTGGCCCTCACCCGGCCCCGGCTGCGCGGGCGCAGCCCGCGGGAGCTGGGCATCGGGGTGCTGCTCGGGCTGGCCTCGGCGGGCATGACGCTGCTCTTCGCCGGGGCGGTGGACCGGCTGCCGATGGGCACCGCCGCCACCATCGAGTTCCTCGGCCCGCTCAGCGTGGCCCTCGCCTTCTCCCGGCGGCTCAGCCACCTGCTCTGGGCCCTGCTGGCGGCGGGCGGGGTGGCGCTGCTCACCCTGCTCGGCGAAGGCGGCGGCCGCGGGGGTCTCGACCCGACCGGGCTGGCCTGCGCCTTCGGGGCGGCGGCCTGCTACGCGGCGTACATCCTCTTCACCGGCAAGGTCGGCGCCGTCTTCGAGGGTTTCGAAGGCCTGGCGGTCTCCTTCGCGGTGGGCGCCGTGGCGCTGGCCCCGTTCGGGATCGGCCCGGCCTGGCACGGGCTGTCCACCGCCGCGCACCCGGAGCTGCTGCTGCTCGCCGTCGCCGGGGTGGCGCTGCTGCTGCCGGTGCTCCCGTACGCGCTGGAGATGACGGCGGTGCGGCGGCTCGGGCAGCGGGTGTTCAGCGTGCTGGTCAGCCTGGAGCCGGCGGTGAGCGCGCTGGTCGGGATGGTGGTGCTGGGGCAGTTGCTCGGCGGCGTCCAGCTGGCCGGGATCGCCTGCGTGGTGGCGGCCAGCGTCGGCGCCACGCTGACCGGGCGGCGGTAGCGGGCCGCCGGACACGGACGGAGCGGGGCGGTGCCGGGTCCCGGCACCGCCCCGCTCCGTCTGCTCCGCCTGCCCGGAGGAGGTGACCCTTCCCCGCTCCTGGCCGGCCGGCTGCTCCCCCGCGCCACGCGGGCCGTACGGTCCGGGTGCTCAGCTCACCCGGACCGGCCCCCGTGGCGCACCGGCGACGCCCCCGCCGCCGGTGGGGAGACCGGGCCGGTCAGTGGAAGACGGGCGCGAAGACGAAGTGGTAGTCGCGGTTGGACTGGTCGTTGAAGACGAAGCCGGAGTTGTGGTCGACCTGGAAGTTGTTGTTCTGGTTGGAGGCACCGGAGCCCGTGGCGGTCTGCTGGGTGGTGTTGTAGTTGCCGTCCACCGAGCCGAAGATGTTGCCGCTCTCGTGGTTGGAGACCACGCTGCTGTTGGATCCGTTGCCGGCGAAGGCACCGTTGTCCGCGGCGGCCGCGCCTGCTCCGGCGAGCAGCAGCCCGGCGGCGAGCGGGGCGGCGACCAGCAGGCCGGCCAGGCGGGTGCGAATGCGAGCCATGAAAATCCTCCAGGTGACTGACGGGGCATCAGCTCCGCCGGTCGGTTGTTACGTAAGTGCTGTGCTGTTAGCCGGAGTTCACGGCCAGATGAACCCCTGCGGCTGCGACGCCGAGAGAAAGACTCGCCGACCGGCACGGCAGGCCGCCAGCAGTTGATCTCCTTTTCGCCCGTTAGCGTGACTTTGCCGGCGGGCGCGCATACTCCGTGGACGGCCACTTCGTGGGCGGACACTCCGGCGGCCACCGGCGATTTCCACCGAACGGCCGGGCCGGCGGGGCGGGCGGGGAGGGCGCGCGGGCAGGCCTGGCGCGCCCGGGGCTCACAGCGGAGCGGGCCCGCTCAGAGCGTCTTGCCCGGGTTGAGGATGCCGAGCGGATCGAAGGCCGCCTTGACCCGCCGCTGCAGCTCCAGCCCGACCGGGCCCAACTCGCGTGCCAGCCAGTCGCGTTTGAGCAGGCCGACGCCGTGCTCGCCGGTGATGGTGCCGCCCAGCTCCAGGCCGAGCGCCATGATCTCCTCGAAGGAGGCCCTGGCCCGCTCGGTCTGCTCGGAGTCCGCCGCGTCGAAGACCACCACCGGGTGGGTGTTGCCGTCCCCCGCGTGGCTGACCACCCCGATGGTCAGCCCGTACCGCTCCCCGATCGCCTCCACCCCGCGCAGCATCTCGGCCAGCCGGGAGCGCGGCACCGCCACGTCGTCGATCATCGTGGTGCCCAGCCGGTCCAGCGCCGGAAGCGCCAACCGGCGGGCCTGCAGCAGGAGTTCGGACTCGGCCTGGCTCTCCGCCGGGACCACCTCGGTGGCCCCCGCCGCCCGGCACAGCTCGGCCACCGCCGCCAGCTCGCCGGCCGGATCCACCCCGTCGAAGGCGACCAGCAGCAGCGCCCTGGTCGACTCGGGCAGGCCCATCGCCGCCATCGCGTTGACCGCCCGCACGGTGGTGGCGTCCATCAGCTCCATCAGCGAGGGGGTGTGGCCGCCGGCCATCACCGCGCAGATCGCCGCGCAGGCGCTCTCGGCGCTCGGGAATTCCGCCGCCAGCGCCAACTGCGGCGCGGGGGCGGGCCGCAGGGCGAGCACCGCCTCCACCACCACGCCCAGCGTGCCCTCCGAGCCGACCAGCAGCCTGGTCAGGTCGTACCCGGCGACACCCTTGGCGGTGCGGCGCCCGGTACTGACCAACTCGCCGTCGGCCAGCACCACCTGGAGCCCGAGCACGTACTCGCTGGTGGTGCCGTACTTGACGCAGCACAGCCCGCCCGCGCCGGTGCCGATGTTGCCGCCGATCGTGCAGGACTCCCAGCTCGACGGGTCCGGCGGGTAGAACAGCCCGTGCTCGGCCACGGCCCGGGACAACTCGGCGTTGAGCACACCGGGTTGGACGACGGCGATCCGGTTGACCGGGTCGATCTCCAGGATCGCGTCCAGCTTCAGCAGCGAGAGCAGGATGCAGCCGTCCACCGCGTTGGCCGCCCCCGACAGGCCCGTCCGGGCCCCCTGCGGCACCACCGGCACCCGCAGGGCGGTGGCCGTCCGCAGCACGTGCTGCACCTGCGCCACCGTCTCCGGCAGCACCAGCACGGCGGGCTCCCCCGCCGCGCAGAAGCCCGCCATGTCGTACCGGTAGGCGGCCAGCACGTCCGGATCGGTGACGACGGCGGAGGCGGGGATCACCTGGCGCAGCCGGTCGGCGAGATCGGTCACACGACCTATTCTGCCCCCGCCGACCGGCCGCGGTTCAGTCCTTGACGAAGTAGCCGCTCAGGTCGGCGATCACGTCCACCGTGCCGGCGTTGTTGTAGATGCCCACGGCGCTGGTGAACTCGTAACCGCCGCAGGTCTCCAGCGGGCCCACCGCCGTGGTCACCGCATTGGCCACGGTCTGGCCGGCGGTGAAGTTGAGGTTGGAGGTGGAGTCCAGCGGGCGGAACTCGTGGTCCCAGGAGCAGCCCGAGGTGGGGCGCAGGGCGAGGTAGCTCGGGGCGGTGAGCCTGGTCACGGTGACGTTCATCGCGACCCCGGTGACGCCGAACGGCGGCACACCGTACTTCCAGGAGTTCGGCCGGATGTCGAACTCCTTGCCCCCGGCCGCCGGCTTGCCCGGGTCCTTGCGGGTGTCCAGCACCCGGGTCGGCCCGGTCGGCACGAAGGCCGCGCCGGTGGCGGCGTAGTAGCCGCTGAGGTCGGCGACCAGGTCGACGTTCCCGGCGAAGTTGTACAGGTCCACCTTGCCGCCCCGCACCGGCACCGTCACCTGGTTGGGCACGGTCTGCCCGGGGGTGAAGTTGAGGTTCGAGGCGGTCGGGCGGGCGGCGCCGTGCGGGTACGCGGTGACGTAGCCGCCCGCGGTCGACCGGGTGGCCGTCACGTTCAGGGTCACGGCGGTGGCGTCGGGGTGCTCCTTGGCGATGTCCAGGGTCACCGTGCCGCCGGGGCCGACCGGGGCCCAGTGGTCGTAGAACACGCTGCGGGTGTCCATCAGCCGCTTGGGCGCCACGGGGTTGTACCGCTGACCGCTGTCGCCGGCCAGGTAGTAGCCGCTGATGTCGGCGATCAGGTCGACGTCCCCCGCGAAGTTGTACAGGTCGACCATGCCGCCCTGCACCGGCACCGTCACCTGGTTCGGCACGGTCTGGCCCGCCCGGAAGTTGAGGTTCGAGGCGGTGGGCCGCTCGGCGCCGTGCGGGTAGGCGGTGACGTAGCTGTCGGCGGTGCCGCGGGTGGCGGTCACGTTGAGGACCACCGCCGTGACGCCGGTCGCGGGCACCCCGGAGACGCCCGCGATCTTGACGCCGACCGAGCGGCCGGGGCCGACCTTGCCGAGGCCCTGGCGGGTGTCGAGCAGCCGGGCCGGGGTCATCGGCACGAAGGTGCCCGGCGTGCCGGGGGTGTACGGCTGGAAGCCGTCCTGGCCGGTCCAGTCGTAGCTCACCTCGACCTTGCCGCCGGCGTAGGCCGGATCGGTGGGTTCGAGGGTGGCCTTCAGCGGCGCCGTACCGGTGCGCGGGGCGCCGGTGAGCTGCAGGTACAGCCCGCCGTAGGACCGGTCGGCGCCGGTGCTGGCCGGGACGGTGAGCGTGAGCGAGCCGTCCGGCCGCACCGTCCAGTGCCGGAGCAGCCAGTCGTGCCCGAGGGTGGAGGTGTAGCCGGTGCGGACCTGGACCATCCCGGCCAGCTGCTGCGCGGTGTAGCCGGAGGCGGCCACCGACTCGGCGGAGAGCGTCAGCTTGACGTCGGTGGGCACGTAGCCGTTCCGGCTGTCGTCCAGGGCGTACCCGACCCGGCACCAGGAGGGCGCGTCCGTACCGCCGGGGATGGCGACGTGCCTGTCCTTGGGGTCGAACAGGTCGCCGTTGCCGATGTTGGAGCAGAACACCCAGAGCTTGCGGGGCTCGGGGTCGGCGGCCGAGGCCCCCTGGAGCGGGAGCAGGCCGGAGAGCACCAGTGCCCCGGCCGTGGCGGCCAGGGCACGGTTGAGTACGCGCATGGTCTTCGATCCCCCGGAGAGCGGCGGCCCGACCCCCGTCGGACCGGTCCCTCCGATCGTACGACAGCTCGAATCCGGCCCGGCCGTCAGAGCGACTCGCGCCCGTGCGGGGTGAGCAGCAGCTCCGGGTCGGGGCCGTGGGCGACGATCCGGGTCGGGTTCACGAAGTCGTGGGTGGCGTAGTAGTGCCGCTTCACGTGCTCGAAGTTGACCGTCTCGGAGAAGCCCGGGGTCTGGTAGAGGTCCCGGGTGTAGCCCCAGAGCGCGGGGTAGTCGCGGATCTGGCGGATGTTGCACTTGAAGTGGCCGTGGTAGACCGGGTCGAAGCGGATCAGCGTGGGCCACAGCCGCAGGTCGGCCTCGGTGATCTGGTCGCCGACCAGGTAGCGGCGGGTGCTGAGCCGCTCCTCCAGGGCGTCCAGGCGGGCGAACAGGGCCTTCACCGCTCGGTCGTAGGTGGCCTGGGTCTTGGCGAAGCCCGCCCGGTAGACGCCCACGTTGACGTCCTGGTAGATCTCCTTGGCCACGGCGTCGATCTCCGGGCGCAGCGCCTCTGGGTAGATGTCCGGCGCACCCTCGCGGTGCAGCGCCTTCCACTCCGTGTTGAGGTCCAGGGTGAGCCGCTCGAAGTCGTTGCTGACCAGCTTGCCGCTGGCCACGTCGACCAGGCCGGGCACCGAGACGCCGCCGGTGTAGCCGGGCTCGGCCTTGAAGTAGGCCTCGCGCAGGGCGTGGATGCCGAGCACCGGGTCCTTGCCGCCGGGGCCGCCGTGCTCCTCGCTGAACACCCAGTGGTACTCGCCGTCGATCATCTCCTGGACGGGGTCGACGATCGCCAGCGGGATGGCCTCCTGGAGGCCCATCAGGCTGCGGGTCAGGATGACCCGGTGGGCCCACGGGCAGGCCCAGCTGGCGATCAGGCGGTACTTGCCCGCCTCGACCGGCCAGCCGGAGGAGCCGTCGGCGGTGATCCGGGCGGTGAAATGCTGCGGCACCCGCTCGTGCTCGCGCGGCTTGGCCTGGTCGGTGCTCATGTCCTTGCTCTCCGGTCGGGGCGGTACGGCTGTTTCGACGAGCGGCGGGAGGGCTAACGCCTGCTCCGGCACGCAGAGGCGGCTCACGGACGGGCTCGCAGGGCGGCGAGCTGCTGCTCGAACGGGATGAGTACCTCGACCTGCTCGACGCGCTCCGGCTGCCGGCCGAGCGCCTCGGCCAGCTCGCCCGCGGCGCGGGTGATCCGGCCGCCGAGGCTGTCGTTGCCGCCCGCCGAGCCCCAGTCCTCCGAGGCCGCGAAGACGGCCGTCGGCACCACCTGGGCGCGCAGGTAGGCGAAGAGCGGGCGCAGCGCGTACTCCAGGGCCAGCGAGTGCCGGGCCGAGCCGCCGGTCGCGCCGATCAGCACCGGCTTGCCGCGCAGGGCGGTGGTGTCGAGCACGTCGAAGAAGGACTTGAAGAGGCCGCTGTAGGAGGCCGAGAAGACGGGGGTGACGGCGATCAGCGCGTCCGCCCCGGTCACCGCCTCGATCTCGGCGCGCAGCGCCGGGCTCGGGTAGCCCGTCAGCATGTTGTTGGTGATGTCACCGGCGACGTCCCGCAGTTCGACCACGTGGATCTCGCTGGGCAGCAGCCGGTCGGTCTCGGCGGCCAGCCGGTCCGCCAGCAGGCGGGTGGACGAGGGCTGGCTGAGCCCTGCGCTGATCACGGCAAGCTTCGGCATCGTGCGGCCTCCTCGAAGTCGTACGGTCCTAGTGGGCCTGGGCGGGGTGCACCGGGCCGGCCGGGACGGACTCCGGGCGCCCGTTGGCGAACTCCTTGCGCAGCACCGGCAGGACCTCCTCGCCGAGGATGTCCAGCTGCTCGAGCACGGTCTTGACCGGGAGGCCGCCGCTGTCGAGCAGGAAGAGCTGGCGCTGGTAGTCGCCGAAGGTCTCGCGGAAGCTCAGCGTCTTGTCGATGATCTCCTGCGGGCTGCCGACCGTCAGCGGCGTCTGGTCCATGGTCTCCTCCAGCGAGGGGCCGCCGCGGTAGACCGGGGCGTTCTCGAAGTAGGGACGGAACTCCCGGATCGCGTCCTGGGACTTGGGCCGCATGTAGATCTGCCCGCCGAGGCCGACCACCGCCTGCTCGGGCGTGCCGTGGCCGTAGTGCGCGTACCGGGTGCGGTACAGCTCGATGAGCTTCTGGAAGTGCTCCTTCGGCCAGAAGATGTGGTTGGCGAAGAAGCCGTCGCCGTAGTACGCGGCCTGCTCGGCGATCTCGGGGCTGCGGATCGAGCCGTGCCAGACGAACGGCGGCACGCCGTCCAGCGGGCGGGGCACGGCGGTGAAGCCCTGCAGCGGGGTGCGGAACTTGCCCTGCCAGTTGACGTTGGTCTCGCGCCAGAGCTGGTGCAGCAGCGCGTAGTTCTCGATCGCCAGCGGGATGCCCTGGCGGATGTCCTGGCCGAACCAGGGGTACACCGGGCCGGTGTTGCCACGGCCGAGCATCAGGTCGACCCGGCCGTCGGCGAGCTGCTGGAGGGTGGCGAAGTCCTCGGCGATCTTCACCGGGTCGTTGGTGGTGATCAGCGTGGTCGAGGTGGAGAGGATGATCCGCTCGGTCTGCGCGGCGATGTAGCCGAGCAGGGTGGTCGGCGAGGAGGGCACGAACGGCGGGTTGTGGTGCTCGCCGGTGGCGAAGACGTCGAGGCCGATCTCCTCCGCCTTGAGGGCGATCGCCACGGTGCCCTTGATCCGCTCGCGCTCGGTCGGCGGGCGTCCGGTCAGCGGGTCCGCGGTGAGGTCGCCGACGGTGAAGATCCCGAACTGCATCTGTCCACTCATCTCGGTAGCTGGGTCCTCGGTACTCCAACCACCATCGTGCGGCCGGAGGCGGGAGCCCGTGGGAAACCGGCCGTCACTGAGTCAACTCGCTCGGTGACGGCCGGTGTTCGATATCCGGGTCAGGCCATCGCGGGGGTCTCGGTGGTCTGCTCGGACTTGGCGAAGACCTTCGCCCCGTGCAGCCACTCGACCTTGTCCCACATCTGCTCGGGGCTCAGGCTCGCGAGCATCTCGTTGCGGGCCTTGGCGCCCTCGCCGACGGGGTGGTAGACCTGCTTGCCCATCTCGCGGGCGACCAGCTGGATCGCGCCGGTGCGCTCGCGGCGCTCGGCGTTGAACTGCTGGAAGCGCTCGGCGAAGTCCAGCTCGCAGGCGCCGATCAGCCGGCCGAGCACGACCGCGTCCTCGACCGCCTGGCAGGCGCCCTGGGCGGCGTACTGCAGCATCGGGTGCGCGGCGTCGCCGATCAGCACGACCTTGCCGTCGGTCCAGGTGTCGATCGGGTCGCGGTCGCAGAGCACCCAGGCCTTCCAGTTCTCGCCGAGCTCCAGGAGCTGGCGCGGGATCTCGCCCAGCATCGGGAACTCGTTCAGGACGAAGTCCTTCTCCACGGCCTTGCCGATCACGGCCTCGGTGGCGCCGTCGTCGCGGGTGGCGGCCAGGTTGAAGTACTTGCCGCCGCCGATCGGGTAGTGGACGAAGTGCCACTTCGGGCCGGCCCACAGGGTGACGGTGTTCCAGCGCAGCTCCTCGGGCACCTTCTCCATCGGGATGACCGAGCGGTAGATGGTGTGGCCGGAGACCTGCGGGAAGCCGTCGCCCACCAGCTGCTTGCGGACGAAGGAGTTGATGCCGTCGGCGCCGATCAGCGCCGAGCCCGAGACCTCCTCGCCGTTGCCGAGCACCGCGGTGACGCCGGTGGCGTCCTGGCGGTAGCTGACCAGCTGGCAGCCGGTGCGCAGCTCGATCGCCTCGGAGGCCTGGCAGGCCTCGAGCAGCGGGGCGTAGATGTCGATCCGGTGCACGACGGCGTACGGGTTGCCGAAGCGCTCGCGGTAGGCACCGGTGAGCGGCATGGAGGCGACGTGCTCGCTGGTGGTGCCGTCCATGAAGCGGAGCTCGTCGATGTGCACGGCGCGGGCCCGGACTTCGTCGCCCACGCCCAGCTGGTCCAGGGCGTTGAAGGCGTTCGGGCCGAGCTGGATGCCGGCGCCGAGCTCGGTGAAGGCGTCACGGGCCTCCAGCACGACGACCTCGTGACCCTGGCGGGAGACGCTCAGCGCCGTCGCGAGCCCGCCGATACCGCCACCGGCAATGAGTATCTTGGCCATCTTGGCTCTACTTCCTCGTATGTGTTGGGGGGTTGGCAAGAACGCGTTCGGTCAAGCTTGTTCGCCGAACAGACGGCGCAGTTCCTCGTGGAAGCCGGGGAAGGTCTTCCCGACGCACCGCGGGTCGTCGAGCGTGATGCCGGGCACCAGGAGCCCGAGCACCGAGAAGGCCATGGCGATCCGGTGGTCACGGTGGCAGGCGATGAGCGCCCCCGTGGGAGTGCCGGGGTGGACGGTGATCCGGTCCGGGCCCTCCTCGACCTGGACGCCGAGCGCGCGGAGGTTCCCGGCGACGGCGGCGATCCGGTCGGATTCCTTGAGCCTGGCGTGGCCGATGCCCGTGATGGTGATCGGGCCGTCGGCCAGCGGGGCGATGGCGGCCATCGTCATGAAGGTGTCGGAGATGTCGCCCATGTCGACCTCGAAGCCGCCGCGCAGCGGCCCGGTGCCGGTGACGGTGGTCGCCTCGGGGGTGATCTCCACCTCGGCGCCGGCCTTCGCCAGCACGTGGACGAAGCCCAGGTCGCCCTGGAGGCTGTCACTGCCCAGGTGCGGCACGGTGACGGCGGTGCCGGTGACGGCTGCGGCCGCGAACAGGTAGCTCGCGGTGGAGGCGTCCGGCTCGACCCTGAGCGTGGTGCCGGTGTAGCCACCGGTCGCCACCCGCAGGGTGCCGGCCCCGTCCTCCGTGACGCTGCCGCCGAAGCGCCGCATCAGGGCAATGGTCATGTCGATGTACGGGCGGCTGACCAGGTTGGCCACCGCCACCGTGAGCGGTTCGCGCATCAGCGGGGCGGAGAGCAGCAGACCGGTCAGGTACTGGCTGCTGGTCCGCGAGTCGAGGCTCAGGGCCCCGCCGCGCAGACCGGCTGCCCGGACGGTGAGCGGCAGGCCGCCGCTCTCGCCGGGCTCGACCTCGGCGCCGAGTGAGGCCAGGGCCTCGGTCAGCGGCCGCAGTGGACGCACCGTCAGCTGCTCGGTGCCTTCGAAGCGGAACTCGCCCCGGCCGGTCGCGGCGTACACGGGCAGGAAGCGCGCGGCCGTACCGGCGTCGGCGCACCAGATGCGCGCCGGGCCCCGCACCGGCCCGCCGGCGCCGTGCACCACCCAGGCCTGCGAGCCGAACTCCTCGGGATCGCCAGGGAGTTGCTCGACCTCGATGCCCAGGCCGGTGAGGGCGGTGCGGAAGGCGACGGTGTCCTCGCTCTCCAGCGGGGCGTCGAGCCTGGTGGGGCCGGCCGCCGCCGCGGCGAGCAGCAGGGCGCGGTTGGTGATGCTCTTCGAGCCGGGGACTCGTGCGGTCACCGCGGTCATGGTCAGTGGCCTTCGTTCGTGACTGCGCCGATGTGAGAAGACAGGCTCAGGGACGGGCCCCGGGGTGCCGGGCACCCCGGGGAGTGCCGTCAGGCGGTGGCGCCACCGTCGAGGACGAGGTCGTGACCGACCACGAAGCTCGACTCCTCGCTGGCGAGCCAGAGCACGGTGTTGGCGATCTCCTCGGTCCGGGCGACCCGGCCGATCGGCGAGTCCTGCTGGACCTGCACCGTGGCCTCGGAGTCGACCGAGCCGGGGCTGATCGCGTTGATCCGGACGCCCTCGCGGATGTACTCGCGGGCGGCGGTGCGGGTCAGCGTGGAGAGCGCGGCCTTGGAGGCGGCGAAGGCACCGAAGCCGGGGACCCGGCCGTGGATGCCGATGTTGGCCGCGGTGTTGATGATGACGCCGCCGCCGTTCTCCTTCATGTGGGCGATCTCGTGCTTCATCAGCAGCCAGACGCCGGTGAGGTTGGTGGAGAGCACGTCGCCCCACACCGCCTCGCAGATCTCGGCGAGCGGGGTCGGCTCGCTGGCGTAACTGGCGTTGTTGAAGGCGATGTCGATCCGGCCGTGCCGCTCCACCGTGGTCTTGACCAGGCGGATCACGTCCATGCCGTGGGTGACGTCGGCGGGCAGCGCGTCGGCGACGCCGCCCTCCTTCTCGATCAGGGCGACGGTGTCCCGGAGCTCACTCGGCTCGCGCCCGGCCACCATCACCGTCGCGCCCTCGCGGGCGAAGGCGAGTGCCGTGGCCCGGCCGATCCCGGAGCCGCCTCCGGTGACCAGGGCGACCTTGCCGTCGAAGCGTGCGGTCATCAGCTTCCTCCTGTGCTTGGAGATGTACGCGGTCTCAGGCCGCCGCGATGAGAGTGTCGAGTCCGCCCGACCCGGCCCGGATCTCGTCGACCACGGACCTCAGCGCATCGGTGAAGTAGGCGTCCGTCGCCTCGATGAACCTGCTCTCCTCGAGCGCGCGCTCGGTCGCCTCGGGGGCGAGGCTCACGGCCATCGTCATCAGGAGCCCGCCGTCCGCGCCGCGGTCGATCTGGTTCATGATGAACTCGAGCTCGGGGTCACCGGGCTGGCGGTAGACGATGCAGAGCTCCTCGGGCGAGACCTCGACCCGCTGGAAGACCGTGCGGCCGTCCTTGCGGATCTCCCGGGTGAAACCACCGGGGAATCGGTCGAGCACCCGGCAATCGGTGATTGCCGGCACATAGGCGACCGGGTTCTCGGCCTTGTGAAGAAGGCCGGCCCAAAGCTGTGCTGCGTCTATCTGGTTGTCCCCGGAGCTACCGTCGGAATTGACCGGAATGCTCCAGGACATGGTGACCCCGGACATTGCCTCTCCCTGTATCGGCCGATCCACTCTCTGGTTAAAGACTCTGGATCGTGCTCCGGGCAGGGTCAACGCCGGTTCCGCGACTTCGTCAGCTGATGATTACAACGTCAGGTAGCAAACAACTCCTGGTCAAAGCGCTGGGGATTCCGACAATTCCGGAATCCCCAGCCTTGGTTGGTTCGTCGTGCGGGTGGGCGCCCTTGACAGCAGGGCGCCAAATGGGTCAGGCGCTCTCGAAACCGCGCTTCAGCGCCGAGGCGATCTCCACCGAGCGGCGGGCCTGGAAGGCGATGGCCGCGAGGTTCTCCTCGGTCGGGCCGGAGTGGCCGTGGTTGGAGACCGAGCTGGTGCCGTACGGGTTGCCGTTGGTGTGGCCGAACTGCACCTCGTCCGCGTAGCCGGGGGCCACGATGATGGCGCCCCAGTGGTAGAAGGTGTTGTTCAGGGCGAGCAGGGTGCTCTCCTGGCCACCGTGCTGGGTCGAGGTGGAGGTGAAGGAGGAAACCACCTTGTTCTCCAGCTTGTGCTGGAACCACAGGCCACCGGCGGTGTCGATGAACTGCTTGAGCTGGGCGGCCGGGAGGCCGAAGCGGGTCGGGGTGCCGAAGAGCAGCACATCGGCCCACTCGAGGTCGTCGAGGGAGGCCGTCTCGATGTGCGCGGTGGCCTCGGTGTGCTCGGCCCACTCCTTCTTGCCGGCCACGACAGCGGCCGGGGCGAGCTCGGCACACTTGCGCAGACGGACCTCGGCACCGGCCTTCTCGGCCGCCTGGGCAGCTTCCTGAGCGAGCTGGTACACGTTCCCGGTGGACGAGTAGTAGATGACGGCGACGTTCGTCACTGTGCGCAACTCCTGTTCGGAAGAGATCAGTTGTGCGGGGTGCCGTGGTGCGCCCGCCATCGTGAGTCTCACCGGAACGCCGCCGACCCGGCAAACCGCGCCCGGGCACTTCATCACCTTGCGCGGGCGCGTGATCGGACGTACACCTTTGGCGGTGGCTCCCGCCGTGGGGGAGCCACCGCCAGGAGCGGGCTCAGCTGATCCGCATGGTGCCCATCATGCCCATCGCGCCGTGGTCGAACATGTGGCAGTGGTAGAGGTAGGTGCCCCGGTAACTGTCGAAGGTCATCTGGATCTTGACGGTCTCGCCGGGCAGGACCGCGACGGTGTCCTTGAGGCCCTGCTCGCTCGGGTCCGGTGCCTTGCCGTTGCGCTCCAGGACGCGGAACTGCACCAGGTGGACGTGGAAGTTGTGCGGGGCCTTCACGTTGGCGTTGGTGACCGTCCAGACCTCGGTGCTGCCCCAGGCGATCTCGGTGTCGATCCGGTCGGGGTCGTACAGCTGGTCGTTGATGTACGCGTTCGGGTTGGGCCGGCCGTCGTCCTCCATCCGCAGCACGAAGGTGCGGTTGACAGTGGCGATCTCCGGCGTGGGCAGGGTGCGCAGGCGGCTCGGCACGTAGCTGAAGTCCCGTGCCTCCCGCACCACGTCGAAGCGCATAATCTTGCCGATCAGATCGGCCGGGCCGGGGCCGTTGGCGTTCTGCAGCACGATCTTGGTGCCGGTCTCGTACCGGGAGAAGTCGACCACGATGTCGGCCCGCTCGCCGGGGGAGAGCTTGAGCGTGCTGGTGGTGTACGGCTTCTCCAAAAGGCCGCCGTCGGAGCCGATCTGGGTGAAGGAGCCGCCGTCCGAGAGGCCGAACACGAAGAACCGCAGCGAGCTCGCGTTGAGGATCCGGAACCGGTACTGCCGGGCGGCGACCTGGAGGAAGGGCCACGGGCGGCCGTTCACCAGGATGGTGGTGCGGTTGTTGAAGTCACCCATGGTGTAGACGAGTTGCCCGGTGGTGTCGATCTGGACGTCCCGGATCACCAGCGGGATGTCGTAGGCGCCGGACGGCAGCGGCTGCGCGCGGTCGTTCTCGTCGGAGAGCAGGTACATCGCCTGCAGGCCGCGGTAGACGTGCTCGGACTCCGCGTGGTGCGCGTGGTCGTGCAGCCACAGCGGCGAGCCGGGCTGGTTGTTGGGGTAGGTGTAGGTCTTGGTCCCGCCCGGCGCGATGGTGTTCATCGGGGAGCCGTCGCTGTCCATCGGCACCTCGGCGCCGTGCAGGTGGACCGAGGCCGGCATGTCGAGCTCGTTGGTCTGGGTGACCACCACCCGGCGGCCCGATCGGGCCTTGATGGTCGGGCCGGGGAACTCGCCGTTGTAGGTGTGCACCTCGCTCTGCAGGCCGGGGATGATCTCCTTGACGGCCTTCTTCATCGTCACCGAGTAGTAGTCGGTGGTGGCCGAGACGGCGGTGGGCCGCAGCACCGGCGGCACGGTGAGCGGCACCGCGAACATCGGGGTGGTGGCCGAGACGGCGGCGGCCACGGTGTCGGCGGCCGCGGCGGGCGCCAGCAGCGGCGCGGCCAGGCCGGCGCCGCCGACCAGGCCGGTGGTCACGGCCCCGGCCTTGATGGCGCTTCTTCGGGACAGCTTTCGGTTCAGCATGAGACTCCCCGGTCTCCCATGGGTGGGCTTTTGGGGGAACACTGCTGATTCTTCACACAATCGATCAAATATGGTCCGGAATCCCTGTCAGCTCCGGCCTACTCCGTCAGTTTTCGCATTGACATTCAGCGCTCAACTTGCTACAGAAATAAACAAGTTCCGCGGCCGAGGGCCGGTCTGCCGGGCAGGCGCTCCGGTGACGAAGTATCGGCGATCGGGGGTCAGCTCCACCACAGAGCTGACTCTGTGCCACCGCCTTGCACGCGCTGTACCCGCCGCCTTGCCTAAGGTGGCAAATCCCGGGGAAACCGGCGAGTCCGACAGGTCCGGTGCCAGCCCCCTACGCGGAAGGAGCCCCATCCACCATGCGAGTAGACACGAGGGCAGGCGTCGACCGCCCCAGGCCACGCCGTCAGTCGGCGCACCGCGCCGCGGTGCTCGGCTACCCCGTCGACCAGTCGCTCTACCCGGTCATGCACCGCGCGGCCTACACCGCGATGGAACTGGACTGGACGTACACGGCGGTCGAGTGCGAGGAGCCCGGCCTCGAGCAGCTCATCGGCTCGCTCGACGGATCCTGGGCCGGCCTGTCACTGGGCATGCCGCTCAAGCGCGCGGCACTGCCGCTGATCGACGAGGTCAGCGACCTCGCGATGGACGTCGGCGGCGTCAACACGGTCGTCTTCCGGGACGGCCGCTCCTACGGCGAGAACACCGACGTGCACGGCTTCCTGGCCGCGCTGCGGGACGCCGACGTGAACGCGCTCACCTCCGCCGTGGTGCTCGGCGGCGGCACCGCCGCCTGCTCGGCGCTGGCGGCCGTACGCGAGCTCGGCGTCAAGGAGCCGGCGGTCGTGGTGCGCGAGCCCAGCCGGGCGGCCGAGGCGCATGCCGCGGCGGGCCGGCTCGGCATGGCGGTGGACGTCTACTCCTTCAACCAGTTGGACGGCCTGCTGCACGGCGCGGGGCTGGTCATATCCACCCTGCCCGCCGGCGCGGCCGACTCCTACGCGGCGGCCATCGTGCACTCCCGCGCGGCGATCTTCGACGTGGTCTGCTCCGCCTTCCCCACCCGGCTCGCCAAGGCGGCCGGCTTCGCCGGGTCCACCGTGGTGGACGGTCTCTCGCTGCTCACCTACCAGGCCGCACGCCAGGTGCAGTTGATGACCGGCCGGGAGGACGTCCCGGTGCGGGTGATGCGCGAGGCCGCCCAGGCCGAGCTGACCCGCCGGGCCGGCTGAACCTCCGCTCCCCACCACCCGCACCGTACGTCTCCCCCTGTTTTCTCCGTCATCTCCGCCACTCCGCTCAGGCCGAGAGCTCCTGGGACTTGTCGAATCCCTGGCGCCGGGCCGAGGAGAGCACCGAGATCGCGTGGGCCACCGAGCAGAGCGTCGCGTGCCGGTGCCACCCGGCGTACGACCGCCCCTCGAAGTCCCGCATGCCGACCCGGGTCGAGACCTCCGAGAAGTCCTTGGAGACCCGCCGGGTGAGCCGGCCCAGCCGGAGCAGGGCGACCGGGGGCACCTCGATCAGGTTGGACAGCCACAGCTCGGCCGGCTTGCCCTTCGGGCCGGACCAGCCACCGACCAGCGTCAGTGCGCGCTCGGGCGGCAGGGCCGCGCCGGGCCGGCGGACGGCGGGCAGGGTCACCCGAGTACCGCTGACCAGGATCGAGCGGGTGATCGAGTAGTCCGGGTCCACCCAGCCCACCGGCCGGGAGAACCGCTTGGCCCACTCGACCAACTGCTGGGCCTGGAAGAGGCGTTCGCCCCGGCCGGGCAGGCTGAGGTCGTAGCCCACCAACCGCGTGGAGCCGCTCACCCGCATCACGAAGGGCACCCCACGGCGGGTGAACTCCTCCACGAGTACGGCCGAGTCCAGCTCGCGCGCGTCCAGCACCGCCGGGCGGCGGCGCAACCCCCACTCGGGGCGGGAGAGCTCCGCGACGGTGTTCACCGCACACAGCTCGGGGGACGCGGCGCAGACGTCGTCGGGGATCTTCGCGCGCTTGCGGCGCTCGGCGTCCTCCAGCCACTCGGGCGGCAGGATCAGGTCCCAGTTGACCGGAGCGCTGGTTTCCTCGTTGGCGAGCCAGACTCCGTACGCCTGCTGACTGTTGACGACCCGTCCGAGCTCGGTCCGGAAGGACTCCTCGACACCGACGGAGTGCTCCCCGGCCTTCGGGATCGCCATCGAGTTCAGCACCCAGGCCTGCGGGAGCATCACCCGGTCCAGATGGCGGGCCAGGGCCTGCCGGACTGGCTTCCACCCCCACGAGGAGTCGCTGATGAAGTGGTGCAGGCTCTGCTCCGCCGCACCGTGACCGGCCACCGAGGCGAGCGCCCGCATGGACTTCCGCCCCGGGACGGTCAGCAGCCCGGCGATGTACCACTGGCCCCGGGCGCGCTGGTCGCGCCGCTTGAGCGAGGCCAGCATGCGACGGGAGAACTCGGTGACGAAGTCGTCGGCCACGTCGCCCCACACGTGCTCAGGAACGTCTTTCTCTATGACACCTTCCACAGCCCCCGACTCCTCTTCTGCGCTCGCGGACATGGGGCCTCCGGGCGCAAGCGGGCACTCGGAGATCAGACGCGAGATGCTGATGGCAGCACCTTACAGAACCGACCAGTTGGTTTGCTAGGCCCGTTCACGACTGTCCGGAACGGGGCGGCGGGTCTGCTCCAAGTATAGATACCGCTCGGTTGGTTTGTTAAGCTGTCCGCACACCCAAACAGCGCCAGCCCTCCGGCCGCGCTCCACAGGAGGGAGCAGGATGTCCCGCCAGGAACGTGCGTCCCGCACGCGGCAGCTCATCATCCAGGCGGCCGCCCAGGCCTTCGACCTGGAAGGATTCGCCCTGACCGGGCTGAGCGAGATAGCCCAGCTGTGCGGGGTCTCGAAGGGGGCGCTGTACTTCCACTTCGGGTCCAAGGAGCAACTCGCCGACGCGGTGATGACCGAGTCCCGGGAGACCCTGCGGGACATCGTCCGGCAGGCCCGGAGCCGGCGCGGCGCCGGGCTGCAGTACCTGATCGACCTCTGCCACGGCCTGGCCCGGCAGCTCGACCAGGACGTGGTCTTCCGGGCCGGCCTGCGCCTCACCGAGGAGCCCGGCCTGGCCGACGGCAGCTGCCCGAGCCCGTACCCCGCCTGGGAGCGCCTGGTGGGCCGCCAACTGGCCCGCGCGGTACGGGACGAGGACCTCCACCCCGACGTCCTGCTGGCCGAGGTCACGGCCCTGCTCGCGGCCACCGCGGCGGGCATCGAGTCGCTCTCCCGGCGGGACAAGGGCTGGCTCAGCCCGCACGTCACCACCGGGCTGTGGAACGCCGTGCTGCCCGCGCTCACCCCGGTCGACCGGCTGGGGAAGATCCGGACGGCGCCCGAGGGCGCCGCGGCGGCCCTGCCCGAGCAGGGTGGCCCGCACCACTGGGGCGTCGTGCCCGAGGCGGCCGCGCTGGTGGCCCGCGCCCAGGGCGCCTGAGCCCGGCAGAGCACCTCCGGGTCAGAGCACTTCCGGGTCAGAGCACTTCCGGCCGTACCGCGCCGCGTACCAGGGTGCGTGCTCGGCGAAGCGGGCGGCGAAGCCGGGCCCCGGCGGGCAGCCGGTGATCCGCCACAGCTCCTCGCTGCGGTACCAGTGGTCCACCCCCAGCAGCGACAGCCGCCGCCCCCAACTCCCGCCCCCGAGCGCCTCGGTGGCCTCCGCCAGGCTCAGCGAGCCGCTCGGCGCGGGCCGCCCCAGCGCCTCGGCGGCCAGGGTGAACAGCTCCCGCACCCGGACCGGCTCGGGGTGGCAGGCGTGGTACGTCCGCCCGCCGGCCACCGGCTCCCAGGGGGCCAGCGCGAGCGCCGCCAGCGGCCGTGCCAGGTCGTCCACCGCCGTCATCGAGATCCGGGCCCGCCCGTCGTCGATCCAGTGCGGCAGCCGGGCCAGCAGGTCCGCCACCGCGGGCAGCACCCAGGTGTCCCCCGCCCCGTAGACCAGGTGCGGGCGCACCACCGTGCCGCCGGCGGCCAGCACCAGCCGCTCGGCCAGCATCCGGCTGCGGCTGGTCGCTGAGACCGGTTCGACAACTGCCTGATGCTCCGTCAGATCCCGGTGCACGCCGTCCCGGTAGACCGCCGTGGTGCTGAGCTGGACGATCCGCCGCACCCCCGCCCGGGCCGCCTCGGCGAGCAGCGCCGCGGTGCCGTCCACGTTCACCCGGTGGCACAGCTCGGCGTCCCCGCCCACCTGCGAGGCCAGGTGCAGGACGGTGTCCACCCCCGTGCAGGCGCCGCGCAGCGAGTCGGGGTCGAGCAGATCGGCCCGGTAGGGCTCGATCTCGACCCCCGCCCCGACGGTCGGTTGCGGCATTTCACCCCGCGAGAGCACCCGCAGGGAGTACGCTGGGTGAGCGGTGGTCGACGCAGGGTCGGCAAGCAGGCGCAGGGTCTCTCCCCCGATGAAACCCGTGCCACCCGTCAGCAGTATCCGCATGACTCCGAATCCCCGTTCTTCACCGGCAGGTTGACGTCGGTTGGCTCTGCTGGGCCCTGCGCCTGAAAGCGGTCAGGCGCAGGCGTCGGCGGGCAGCGGGCGCAGCTGGAGGATGCCCTTGGCCACGGGCTGTCCGGCCTGCTCCAGGACGACGCCGACGGTGCGGTCCTGACCCTCGCCGACGGGGCCGAGGCCCGCGCGGACGTAGACCGGCAGGTGCAGTTCGGCGTAGCGCGTGAAGAGGCAGTCGAGCCCGAAGGGGGCGAGCGACTGGCCCTCCGCGACGGCGGCGGCAGCCTGCCGCATCGCCTCCACCAGCACCATCCCGGGCACGTGGTCGACGGCGTGGTCGAAGAGCACCGGGTGGCGCCGGTCGGCCTGCACCAGCCAGCGGTTGGGCACCTCGGTGGGCGTGATCACGGTGTTGGAGATGGTGTCGTCACCGCTGACCGCCTGCTGCGGGAAGCGGAATGACGGAGCGTCAGCCAGGAACGGCGCGCGGATCCGGGCATAGGTGGCCGGGGCCATGCAGTCGAACTTGGCGCTGCCGCCGCCGAGTCGCTCGGTGCCGCGGTAGATGTCGACGTGGTAGGTCATGCCCGCGAGCGCGCCCCGGCGGAAGCGCGGGTCGCAGGTGACCTCGACCGTGAGGTCGGCCGGGCACCAGTTGACCACCATCTGCTCGGGCACGGCCTGGTAGGAGAGGTCCCACATCACGAAGGGGAAGTCCAACGGGACGTTGTACCCCACGTGTGCGACCAGGAGCCCGGCCTGACGGACCGTCTCGGCCAGCAGCAGCGGGTCGTACACCCAGGCGACCGGGCGGTAGAAGCTGTGCGTGCGCGGCCACTGGGCGCCCAGCAGGAACTGGTCCGGAGCGGTGCGCTGCCAGCCGGTGAGCAGGACCTCCGAGACGGAGGCGCGGTGCACGTACCTGCGCGGCACGGTCTGCTGGTGGAGCTCCACGTCACTGCCGGCCGGCCTCTCGGCGGTGAGCAGGCCTATCGTGTCTGACAGTACTGACGTCATTTCGGTCCCCCCTGGACGAGTAAGAAAGAGCCACTGGCCAGTGCTGGATCACGTGCGGTGCCCGGGCGGCGCTGGTGGGGCCCGCGCCGGGGCGGGGCGGCTGGGACACGCCACGGGTTGTCCGTGTGCCCGGGACCGCTCGACCAATTCGGTTGTGAAACTATTGACCGCACTCAAGTAGGCCGCTCCCCCGCGAGGTGCCACATCGGCACCGGGCCCGGCGCAACGCGCGCCACGGCTCAGGCCGCTGCTTGACGGGGTTGGACTTCAAACACTGCTGGTCGGGACCTGGTCCCTTACAGCTAGCGTAGAGTACCATCCGGTCGGTTTGTAGCGGGGGAGCGTTAATTAATCGGGAGAACTATGGCTCAGCAGGCGCGAGCGGTGAAGACCCGTCGCGAGATCATCAAGGCCGCGGCCGAGGTGTTCGAGCGTCGTGGCTACGCCGCCGCCACCATGGCCGAGATCATCGCGGCGGCTGGCGTCACGAAAGGAGCGGTCTACTTCCACTTCGCCTCGAAGGAGGAACTCGCCCAGGCCGTCATCGACGTGCAGTCCGACTGGGTCGACACCGGCCTGGAGCCGGCGCCCGGGTTCCAGGCCGTCATCGACGCGACGATGGTCTACGCGAACGCTCTGATCAACGACGTGATCGTGCGGGCCACCAACCGGCTGGTGATCGAGCACGGCAGCTTCGACATGCCGAACTCGGAGCCCTACCAGACCGACATCCTGACGATCCGCGATCTGGTGATCCGGGCCGACGAGGCGGGGGACATGCTCCCGCGGCTCGACCCGTACGCCGTCGCGAAGACCATCACCGGTGCGTTCACGGGCATCCAGCTCAGCTCGCAGGTGCTGTCCCAGCGGACCGACCTGGTCGAACGGCTGGTCTTCATGTGGCGCGTACTGCTGCCCGGGCTGGTCCAGCCCGAGCGGCTGCTCACCCTGGACCCGACGGGCTCACCCCACGTGCGCCCGAGAGCGGCCGCCTGAGCTGCGCCAACCCTGCTCGACCCGCCCGGGGGGCCGCCACCTCCGGGCCGGACTGTGTCACCTCGCGCCGGAGAGGGGAGAACCGGCCGGGGGTACGCACCTCAGTCACTGAGCTGTCACCGGGGACCGGTCGGCCCAGGGCCTGTCCGGAGCAGCGCGGCGATCCGTGCGGCGACCAGCCGGGACGGGCCGTCCCCGGAGACGGTGTGGCTGGCCAGGCGCCGGTAGATCGGGGTCCGGACGGCGAGCAGGGTCCGTAGCCGGGCCTGCGGGTCGTCGACCAGCAGGGGGCGGCTCTTGGCCCGGCCGATCCGGCTGGTCAGCTGGCCCACCGAGACCTCCAGGTGCACCACGGTGTGCCCGCGCAGCATCGCCTGCGTCGACTCCTCCAGGACGGCGCCGCCGCCGAGGGCCAGCACGCCGTCGTGCTCGGTCAGCGCCCGGTGCACCACCGCCCGCTCACGGACCCGGAAGTGCGCCTCGCCCTCCTCCTCCAGGATCTGCCGGATCCGCCGCCCGGCGGCGGCCTCCACGTCCCGGTCGGTGTCGCGGAAGCCGACCCCGAGCAGCCGGGCGAGCGACTTGGCCACCGTGGTCTTGCCCGACCCGGGCGGGCCGATCAGCACCGCCACCGGTCTCCTGCGCACCGTGAGCGGCACCGCCGTCAGCTCCCCGCGCCGAAGGCCAGCCCGAGCCGGCTCAGCCCCTCGAGGGAGTGCGGGCCCTCCACCGTGGCCTCCACGTCGAAGGCCTCCCGCCGGCTCGGCGGGTAGCCGATCAGCTCGGCCGCCCGGGCCGGGATCGGTCGCGCCGCCGCCTCGGCGGACTCCCAGAACAGCACCGCCCCCCACCGGTTCTCCGCCGGATCGGCCAGCCAGGCCTTGAACACCAGCCCCTCCACCCCGGCGAAGCGGTCCACCGCCTCCTCCCGCAGGAACTGCCGCAGGTCCTCGATCGTGCGGCCGGAGGCGGCGAGGTCCCACCAGACGACTACGGCGTGCATACGGGCGGCTCCTCGAAGGTCGGTGGACGACTGTGTCAGGTGTCCGGGCGGGCCGAGTGGCCTTCCCGAAAGGGCAGAGTCCGCGCGCGGAAGCCGGCCGCACGTGGCGGCCGGCTTCCGTACGGGCGCGGGGTCAGGCGAGCAGGCAGCTCAGGGCGTCGCTGATGATGCCCAGGCCGTCCTGGCTGAGGATCGACTCGGGGTGGAACTGGACCGAGCGGAAGCCCGGGCCGCGCAGGGCGTGGATCTGGCCGTTCCCGGGGTCGCGGCTGACCTGGACGGTGGCGCCGAGCGCGGGGACTTCGACCTCGTCCAGCTCGCTGTGGCCGGCGAAGGTGTTGTAGAAGCCGACCAGCTGGGTGCGGCCGAAGAGGTCGATCTTCTTGGCCACGCCCTGGTTCGGCCGGTCCCGGCGGACCAGGTCGAAGCCGAGCGTGTGGCAGAGCACCTGGTGGCTCAGGCAGACCGAGAGGAACGGCGTGCCGCTGCCGAGCAGCTGGCGGGTGGCCGAGCGCATGTGGGCGATCTTCGGGTGGTCCAGCTCCTGCGGGTCGCCCGGGCCGGGGCCGAGCACCACCAGGTCGTACCCCTCGAAGCTGTACTGCTCGTCGAAGCGGCGGACGGTGACGTCCAGGCCGAAGGAGCGCAGCTGGTGGTCCCACATCGCGGTGAAGGTGTCCTCGGCGTCCACCACCAGGACCTTCTTGCCGGCCAGCGCCCGCACCGAGCGCTGCCGCTCGTCCGGGCACTCCAGCCAGAACGGCGCGAGCGCGACGTTGCGCTGGGCCAGCGCGCCGAGCACCTCGGGGTGCTTGGCGAAGCGCTCCCGCCCCTTGAGCCCGCGGACCGGCGGCGGGGTGCCGCGCAGCGCGGCGAGCAGACCGGCGGTCTTGGCCGCCGTCTCGCTCACCTCGGAGGCCGGGTCGGAGTCGCGCACCAGCGTGGCGCCCACGCCGATCCGCACGGTGCCGTTCCCGTCCAGCTCGGCGGTGCGGATCAGGATCGAGGAGTCCAGCGTGCGGCCGCCCGCGGCGTCCCGGCCGATCAGCGCGACCACGCCGCTGTAGTAGCCGCGGCCGGCCGGCTCGTACCGGCTGATCACCTTGGCCGCGCTCTCCAGCGGGCTGCCGGTGACGGTCGGGGCGAACATCGTCTCGCGCAGGATGTCGCGGACGTCGCGGTCGCTGCGGCCCTCGATGAAGTACTCGGTGTGGGCCAGGCTGGCCATCTCCATCAGGTGCGGGCCGGAGACGGAGCCGCCGGTGTCGCTGATCCGGGCCATCATCTTGAGCTCTTCGTCCACCACCATGTAGAGCTCGTCGGCCTCCTTCGGGTCGCTCAGGAAGGAGAGCACGCCGTCCAGCGTCGGGCCGGTCTCGGGGTAGCGGTAGGTGCCGCTGATCGGGTTCATCAGCGCGACCCCGCCGGCGAGGCTGACGTGCCGCTCGGGGGTGGCGCCGACGAAGGTCCGGCAGCCGGTGTGGATGACGAAGGTCCAGAAGACGCCGCACTCGCGCTCGAGCAGCCGGCGGAAGAAGGTCAGCGCGGCGGCCGGGGTGTAGTTCTCGATCTCCACCATGAACTCGCGCCGGATGACGAAGTTCGCGCCCTCGCCCTGGCCGATCTCGTTGGTGATGATCTCCCGGACGACCTCGGCGTACGCCTCGTCGTCCAGGTCGAACCTGCCCTGCGTCACGGAGAGCTGCTCGTCCGGCAGCCGCTCGAGCAGGTGCGCCAGGCTCACCTCGCCCTGCTCGGTGACCGAGAGGGTGACCAGCGGGGCGCCGTCGTCGGCCGCGGCGAAGCCGCGCTCGGCGATCTGGCGGTACGGGACGAGCGCCAGCACCTCGTGCTCGGCCCGGCCGGTGCCGGCCACCCGCTGCCCCTCGGTGGGCAGCGGGATGTCGGCCAGCGCGCCGAGGTGGGCGGTGTCCCCGAGCAGCACGTCGACCCGGTCGGCCCCAGCCACCGTCGGGCGGTACAGCACGGCGAACGCCGGGGGCTGCTCGGCGAGGATCCGGTCGAGGAGCGCCTCGCCCTGCTGGGTCTGCGGGTACGTCATGGTGCCTGCCTCCGTGATCTGGTGCGGTACTGGCCGTTCGAAGGAGAAGTGGCGCGCCCTTGAGCCGGCGCCGCGTCAGCCGAGCTCGGTGAGCACGGTCTTGGTGGTGACCGTCATGGCGCAGCGCTCCGCGGCGTACTTGAGGGCCGAGCGGTGGTACTCGAGCGAGAAGTCGGCGATCCCGTCACCGACCAGGAAGGGCTGGATGTCGTAGGTGAAGGCGTCGCAGGTGGACATCAGCACACCGACGTGCGCGTACACGCCGCAGACGATCAGCTGGTCACGGCCCGAGGAGCGCATGAACTCGAGCAGCTCGGTGCGGTGGAAGGCGCTGTAGCGCCACTTGGTGAGCACCAGGTCGCCCTCGCGCGGCTCCAGCGGGGGGACGACCTGCTTGTGCTCGGGCGAGGGCGTCATGCCCGGGCCCCAGAAGTCCTTCAGCAGGCCGCGCTCGGCCTCCGTCATGCCGCCCGGCTGCGCCGTGTACGCGACCGGCACGCCCAGCTCGGCGGCCCGCTCGCGGATCAGGGTGACGTTGCGGACCAGGTCGGTCACCGGGGACTCGCCCGCGGCGAACGGCTGCAGGAAGTACTTCTGCATGTCGTGGATCAGGAGCACGGCCCGCTTCGGGTCGACCGTCCACCGCGCGACGTTCTCGGGCAGGTCGCCCTCGGAGGGCATCGGGTAGGGGGAGATGGCCGGGATTCCCATGGGGGTGTCCTTCCGGAGCGGGGTGGCTGAGCGAGGGTCGGGCGGGCCGGGCGCCGCCGGGCCGGGCCGGGTGGGGCCCGGCCGCGGCGACTGCCGGTCAGGTGTCCGAGGGGCCTGAGAGGGCCTCAGGCACCTCAGGTACCTCAGGTACCTCGGTGACCTCAGTGACCGAGGGCGGCGCCGCCGTCGACGGTCAGGTCGTGCATGGTGATGTGCGCCGCCTGGTCGGAGAGCAGGAAGAGCACCGCGTCCGCGATGTGGCCGGGCTGGGCGAGGCGCCCCAGCGGGATGCCGACCCGGTAGGCCGAGGCGACACCCTCGATGGACGCCTGCGTCGCGGCGCTGGTGTCCTCCCACATGGCGGTCAGCATCGGCGTGTCGGTGGAGCCGGGGGCGACCACGTTGCAGCGGATGCCGAACTTGGAGACCTCCAGCCCCAGGCACTTGGTGAACATGGTCGCCGCGGCCTTGGAGGCCGAGTAGGCGGACATCTCCAGGCGGGCGGTGGCCGCCGCGTTGGAGGCGATGGTGACGATCGCGCCCCGTCGGCCGCCGTCCACCATCCGGTTGACCACCGCGCGGGAGACGAAGAAGACCCCGGTGGTGTTGACCGCGAAGGTGGTGGCCCAGTCCGCGTCGCTCAGCGCCTTGGCCTGGCCGAGGCGGAGCACCCCGGCGCCGTTGACCAGGTAGTCGATCGGTCCGAGGTGCTGTTCCACCTCGTCGATCACGGCCTCCACCTGGGCACTGTCCGTCACGTCGATCGGGAAGGGCTCCGCCCGCCCGCCCTCGTTCCGGATCTCCTTGGCGATCTCGTCGAGCCGGTCGAGGTTGCGGTCGACCAGCGCGACGGTGACCCCGCGCGCGGCCAGGGCCCGCACCACGGCCTCGCCGATGCCGCCGGCCGCGCCGGTGACGACCGCGACCTTGTTTTCCATCCCATAGATATTCATAGCGACCCCAAAAATCGAGGATGATCGACCAGAGTCGGCCGGATGTGGTGGTGCGCCCTTTTTATGTCGGGCTGCTCAGCTCCGGGCTGCTTCGCCGACCGGGCCGTTTCACAGCCGCCCCGCCATGCCCGCCGGACGAAATTCCGACCATCCGGTCTCTTTCCCGGTCTCCCGGGCTTTTCTCCGGCCTTGCGGAATTCCGTCCGGCGGCCTCCGACGATCGGGTCGCTGTGCGGATCGGCGATGTTCCCGCGATTGTCAGCCGCGCCAGGCCGCGGCGATCTCGAGCGCCTGCGCCGGGTTCAGCCGGGGGTCGCAGAAGCTCGTGTACTTGTCCGGCACCCGCGCCAGCGACCGCTCGTCGTGAGCGCACTCGGTCACGTCGTCCGGCGTGGTCTCCAGGTGCAGGCCGCCGACCACGGCGCCCGCGGCGGTGATGGCCTTCTGGAACTCCTCGACCTCGTGGCGGACGGTCTCCACCAGGCGGGTCTTGAGCCCCTCGGGGCCGTTGACGGTGTTGCCGTGCATCGGGTCGGTCAGCCAGACCACGGGGTGGCCGGCCGCCTTGACGGCCGCCGCCATCGCGGGCAGCTTGGCCGCGATCTTGTCGGCGCCCATCCGGGCGATCAGGGTGAGGCGGCCGGGCTCGCGCTCGGGGTCGAGCAGCTCGCAGAGCTCGAGCAGCTCGTCCAGGGCCATGCTCGGGCCGACCTTGGAGGCGACCGGGTTCGCCACCGAGGCCAGCAGCATGACGTGCGCGCCGTCCAGCTGGCGGGTGCGGTCCCCGATCCAGGGGAGGTGGGTGGAGGCCAGGTAGCGGCGTCCGTTGTCGTCGTAGCGCAGCAGCGGGACTTCGTAGTCCAGCAGCAGCGCCTCGTGGCTGACCCAGACCGGCGCGCCCACGGCGCCCAGACCCCGGTCGGCCCGCTCGCGCAGGGTGCTCATGGCCAGCGCGGCGGCGTCGTAGCCGGCCAGCAGACGGCGCGGGTCGGGGCGGCGCAGCTCGGCGTCGGGCTCCGGGCTGTTGACCATGTGACCGCGGTAGACGGGCAGCTCGACACCGCCCACCAGCTCGGTCGGCTTCGAGCGCGGCTTGCCGAACTGGCCGGCCATCCGGCCGATCCGGACCACCGGACGCGGGCTGTGCAGGGCCATGACCCCGGCCAGCGCGTCCAGCAGGCCGACCTTGCGGGTCACGTAGCCGGGTTCGCACTCCGCCGGGTCCTCGGCGCAGTCGCCCGCCTGGACGACCTGCAGCTTGCCCTCGGCCACCTCGGCGAGCAGTGCGCGCAGCCGGGCGACCTCGGACGAGCTGACCAGCCCCGGGCGGTCGGCGAGTTCGGTGCGGATCTCGCCCAGGAGCTCCGCGTCGGTGGACTCCCACTCCGGCTGCTGGTGGGCGGGAAGCGACTTCCAGAAGTCGATCCCACCCTCCGACAGCGCCGTATCGGCGGCTGCCGGCCGCGGCGCAATCGCGTCGCTGATCATCCAGAACCTCCATGGTTACGAATAGCGCTCATGGCTGGAAAGCACCAGGGAAGCCGAACATTCCGACTATTGCCCGGCCTTCCTTTTCTCCGAGTCTGGATAGGCCTCAGAGGGGGGTCAACGGGCCTCAAAAAACTTCGTCAGATGTTCTGGACTCCGTCACTTGGGCCGCAATTGCCGCACGCGCATCAGATACTCCGATTCCCCGGATAAATGACCCGGGGAATGGCAGGTGGAGTAATTTCGGAAAAGCAGCCGGGCCGCTGTGTCAGAAAGCATGGACCTGACGCCCCGGACTCGTGACTGCGGCAGGTCGGCCCGGCTCGGCGAAGTAGGCGGCCCAGTGCGTCAGGTCCGCCCCGCCCCGGGAACGACCGAGGGCCCGACCACCTCGGGGGAGAGAGGGTGGTCGGGCCCTGGGCCGGCCGCCTCAGGGGGGAGTCGCCGTGCCGGGGGAGGTCACGGTGGGCGGCTGGCCGGTGGGGTGGAACTCTCTTCGGTACTACGAGGCCTGACGGTGCGACTGCTCCCCGCTGCGCCGCGCGTGCGCGAGGCTGGCCCGCGCCTGGGCGGCGACCAGCTCGGGGGTGAATCCGTACTGGTCGTGCAGCGCCCGGTACGGGGCGGCCAGGCCGCAGCGGCCGAGGCCCGCGGCGGCGCCGTGCTCCCCCGCCAGCTCCCGGGCCAGCTCGCCCGCCATCGCGTACCAGCCGAGCTCGGCCGCGGCCCCGACCGAGACCCGGGCCCGGACGGCGGGCGGCAGGACGGCATCCCGGTAGGCCGCGTCCTGCTCGTCGAACCAGGCCGCGCAGGGCATCGAGACCACCCTGACCGCCTTGCCCTCGCGCTCCAGGATCTCCCGGGCGCGCAGCGCCGTCGGCACCTCGCTGCCGGTCGCGATCAGGATCACCTCGGGCTCGCCCGTACCGGCCTCGGCCAGTACGTACCCGCCCCGGGTGACGCCGTCGGCCGAGGCGGCGGCCAGGCCGCGCTCCAGGTCGCTCCACTGGAAGGGCGTGGCGAGGAGTTGGTTCCTCATGGTCATCGGAAGGCTCAGAGCTCCTCTCCAAGAGGCTGGGCGGCGAGACCGGACGGTGAGCGTGGTTCACGGCGGTGCGCTGAGCATCTCCGACTGTCCGTCAGCGGCCTGGCGCCCGGCAACGGGTGGGGGCGGACTCCGTCAGCTGGACTGCCCGCCCACGGTAAATCCGCTTGCCGAAGCCCCGCTGAAGCTCCCACCATCCGGCCATGGACCAAGACGCCACCACCGACTTCAGCCACAAGCCCACCCTGCTCGGCGAGCGGGTCCGACTGCGGCCCTTCGTGCCCGAGGACGTCGCCGCCCTCGCACCCGCCTTCGTGGACCACGACGTGATGCGCCTGACGGGCAGTCACCACTCCTCCACCGAACCGCTGTTGCCGCTCGACCCGGCGCGCGCCGAGGAGTTCCGCCACTGGCGCAACGAGCAGCCGGACCGGCTGGACCTCGCCGTGGTGGAGCTGGCCACCGGGCGCTGCGTCGGCGAGGTGGTGCTCAACGAGTGGCACCCGGCCAACCGGAGCTGCAACTTCCGCATCCTGCTCACCCCCGAGGGCCAGGACCGGGGCCTGGGCACCGAGGCCGCCCGGCTGCTGATCGGCCACGGCTTCGAGCGGCTGGGCCTGCACCGGGTCTCGCTCTCGGTGTTCGCCTTCAACCCGCGTGCCCGGCACGTCTACGAGAAGCTGGGCTTCGTGGCCGAAGGCACCCTGCGGGACGAGTTCCGCTACGACGGGGCCTGGGTGGACTCGATCGTCATGTCCGTACTCGCCCACGAGTGGGCGGGCTGAAACTCACTGGCCGGTGGGCCGCGCCCCGGCTATCGTCCGGGAATGACTGACCGGACCTTCCGTGTGACGGTGCGCGGCACCTTCGACGGCCTCACCCCCGAACAGACCGCCGAGCTCCTCGCCGAGGCGGCCGAGCACGACATGCTGCACGCCTCCTTCACCCGCGAGGGCCACCTCAGCTACGACCTCGCCGCCCGCCCGTTCTTCACCTTCCGCTACCTGGAGTCCGGCGAGGCCGAGGAGGACATCGCCCCCGCCTCGCTGCGCGCCCAGACCGCCGCCGAACTCTGGCTCACCGACCGCGGCTACGGCTACAAGAACCTCCGCGTCCAGGCCGAAGACCTCTCCCAGGCCGCCCTCGGCAAGCGCCAACGCCGCGCCCGCGCCGGCGCCTGACCGCCCCGCAACACCGAGACGGCCCCTGACCACGCTGGTCAGGGGCCGTTTCACGGGCGGAGAGTGTGGGATTTGAACCCACGGTGCGGGGTCACCGCACGACAGTTTTCAAGACTGGTCCCTTAGGCCGCTCGGGCAACTCTCCTGGCGGAGGTCAGCCTAACGGGTCCGGCGGGGTTCGGTGCACCCGGTTTGCGGCCGGGCGTCACCGGAGGGGTCAGTTGTCGCCCTTGCGCTCGCCGAGGGTGATGGTGGTCTTGGCGGCCTTGCCGTCGCGGGTGTACTCGACGTCGACCTTGTCGCCCGGCTTGTAGGTCCAGATCTCGCTGACCAGGGTCGGGCCGCTGTCGATCGGGTGGTTGCCGAGCTTGGTGATGACGTCGCCCGGCTTGAGGCCGGCCTGGTCGGCCGGGCCGCCCGGGGTGACGGCCGGGGTGCTGCCCACCGGCCCGGTCTGGATCTGGGCGCCGTCGCCCTTGTAGTCGTCGTTGCGCAGCACGCCGAAGATCGCGTACACCGGCTGCCCGGTCCTGATCAGGTCCTGGGCGACCCGCTTGGCCTGGTTGATCGGGATGGCGAAGCCGAGCCCGATGCTGCCCGCGCGGCCGGTGGAGCCGCCGGTGTTCGACTGGATCGCCGAGTTGATGCCGATCACCGCGCCGGCCGAGTTGAGCAGCGGGCCACCGGAGTTGCCCGGGTTGATCGAGGCGTCCGTCTGGAGCGCGTTCATGTACGAGTTCTGCTGGCTGGTCTCGTCCCCGGAGGCGACCGGACGGTCCTTGGCGCTCACGATGCCGGTGGTGACGGTGCCTTCGAGGCCGTAGGGCGCACCGATCGCGATGGTCGGGTCCCCGACCGCGACCTTGTCCGAGTCGGCCAGCGGGAGCGGGACGAGCCGGTCCTTCGGCGGGTTGTCCAGCTTGATCACCGCGACGTCGTACCCCTTGGCCCGGCCGACCACGGAGGCCGAGAAGGAGGAGCCGTCGGAGAACTTGACGGTCAGTTTGCCGCCACCGTCGGCCGCCGGGGCGACCACGTGGTTGTTGGTCAGGATGTGGCCCTCGGTGTCGAAGACGAAACCGGTGCCGGTGCCCGACTCGGTGGCGCCCGAGGCCTTGATGGTCACGGTGCTCGGCAGCGCCTTGGCGGCGATCCCGGCCACCGAGTCCGGCGAGCGGTCGGAGGCCTTCTGCGGGTCGCCCACGCTGATGGTGGTGCTGGTGCGGCTGGTGGTGCCCGGGCCGGAGTCACCCCGGTCGGCGATACCGACGCCGATCGCGCCACCGGCCACCCCGGCCACCAGCGCGACGGCCGCGACCAGGGCGATCAGCCCGCCGCGCTTGGGGCGGCGCGGCACCGCCGGACCGCCCGGGTACTCGGCGGTCGGCTCGTGGCCCGCGCCGCCGTGCGGCGGCTGGCCCCAGCCGCCGACCGGGTGGCCGGCGCCGAAGGGGTGGTGCGGCTGCTCGGCGGCGTAAGGCGGCTGCTGGGCGGCGTAGGGCGCCTGCGCGGCGGCCGCGGGGGCCGCGTACGGGTTCACCGGGGCCTCGGCGGCCGGCACCGGAGCCTCGGCGGCCGGCCCGGGAGCCGGAGCCGGGGCAGGGGCCGCTGCGGCCGGGGCGGGCCCGGCGGACGGCGGGCCGGAGGGCGGCGGGGCGTCCAGGTACGAGGGAGCCGCCGGCGCCGCCTCGGGGGCGGGCTTGTCGAACGAGAGCGTCGGCGTGGCCTCGGCCTCGGCCGGAACCGACTCCCCCGGGCCGGTAGCCCCACTCGAGTGCTCGCTGCTCACGGACGACCTCCATAGCTGACAGGACCTTGGACCATAGTTTTTCGCATCCCTGATTCGGTTGGGGTAAGGAGGCCCCTGAAGAAGTCATAAGAATCCTTACGGCCCACCGACCACAGGCCCCCTGGCCTTGGCCTTCACCGCTTCGGCCGCTACCCTGGCGCTCCAAACTGACACGCGGGAGCTTGGACCGACCAGGCTGAGAGTGCGCTGTTCGACCGTACCCAACAAAGGGGCGTCGAGGGAGCGCTGACCGCTCGAACCTGTCCGGGTAATGCCGGCGTAGGGAGAAAAGGCCATGACGGCTGCCCCGCCCCTCGATGCCCCTGCCGCCAAGGCGCCGCACGCCGAGGCCCCGCTCACGCTCGACACCGCCCCGCCGCGCACCCTCGGCTTCAGCGGCCAGTTCGCGCTCTGGGCCAACCTCGGCGTCAGCCTGATCGGCTTCACCAGTGCCGCGACCGTGCTCGGCGCCCCCGGCTCAGAGCTCTCCTTCACGGCCGCCGTGACGGCGATCGTGGTCGGCACCGCGATCGGCACCGCGATGCTCGGCGTCGCCGCCGTGATCGGCGCCCGGACCGGCGCCCCGGCGATGGCCGTGCTGCGCGGGCTCTTCGGGACCAAGCTCAGCTACCTGCCGACCGTGCTCAACATCGCCCAGTGCGTCGGCTGGGGCGTCTACGAGCTGATGGTCATCGCGATGGGCGCCCAGACGGTGGCCGGCACCCAGGGCTGGCACTGGCTCTTCGTCCTGCTCGCCGGGGTGCTCACCACCACGCTGACCATCTGGCCGCTCGGCTCGATCGCGGTGCTGCGCAAGTACGTGGCGGGCCTGGTCGGCGTGGCGATGGTCTACTTCACCGTCCAGCTCGGCCGCCAGGGCTTCCCGAACCCGGGCGCGGGCAACTGGAAGGGCTTCCTGCACGCGACGGACGCGATCATCGCCGTGTCGATCTCCTTCGTGCCGCTGGCCGCCGACTACACCCGGCACTCGCGCACCCCGCGTGCCTCCTTCTGGGGCACCTTCTCCGGGTACACCCTGGCGCAGGTCTGGTGCTACGTGCTCGGGCTGATCGCGCTGCTGCAGTCGAACGGCGACTCGACCAAGATCTTCGGCTCCTTCACCGGGGTGGCCGCCGGATGGGCCTTCCTGCTGGTGCTGGTGCTGCGCGAGTCCGACCAGTCCTTCGCGAACGTCTACTCGACCGCGATGTCGATCCACAACCTGCTGCCGAAGGTGGACCGCCGGGTGCTCACCGGCGCCGTGGGGGTGCTGGTCACCGGGCTGGCCCTGAAGATCCAGGAGTTCAACGACTCCTACTCCAACTTCCTCTACCTGATCGGCTCGGTCTTCGTGCCGCTGCTGGCCGTGCTCGCCGTCGACTACTTCCTCGGCGCCGGCCGCCGCGGCTGGAACCTCGGCCAGGACGCCCCGGCCCGCTGGCTGATGCTGCTGCCCTGGGCCCTCGGCTTCGCGGTCTACCAGTACCTCGCCCCCACCCCGATCGCCGGCTGGTGGACCACCTTCTGGACGAACGCCCAGAGCACGCTGCACTTCACCCCCCAGGAGTGGAGCTCGGCCTCGCTGTTCAGCTTCCTCGTCCCGGCTCTGGTGACCTGGGTGATCACCCTGCTCCGCAAGGAGTAGGGCCTGTCCTGGTCGCAACCCACCCTTCTCCTGGCGTTCACCCCCGGGCTCGTAAAGTGGTCGGGTGGACACCCGTGACCTGCCTGCACCGCCGCCCGCCGCGATCGACCGCACCGCCGTGCGCGTCGTCGCCCACCGCGGTTCCTCCGCCGCCGAGCCCGAGCACACGCTGGCGGCGTACCGGCGGGCGATCGAGGAGGGCGCCGACGCGCTGGAGTGCGACGTCCGGCTGACGGCGGACGGGCAGCTGGTCTGCGTGCACGACCGGACCGTCCGCCGGACCTCGGACGGCACCGGGGTGGTCTCCACCATGACGCTCGCCCAGTTGGAGAAGCTGGACTTCGGCTCCTGGAAGACCGGCTCCGGCCCGCAGCCGGTGCTGACCCTGGCGCAGCTGCTCGAGCTGGCGGCGGACGCCGGCCGCCGGGTCGAGCTGGCGATCGAGACCAAGCACCCCGTCCGGCACGCCGGGCAGCTGGAGGCCGAGCTGCTCAAGATGCTCGGCCACTACGGCCTGCTCCCGACGGACCAGGAGAGCTCGCAGATCCGGATCATGAGCTTCTCCGAGCGCGCCGTGCGCCGGGTCCGCCAGGCCGCCCCCCAGGTGCCGACGGTCTACCTGCTCGAGCGCCGCCTCCCGCTGCGCGGCCGCATCCGCAACCTCCCCGGCGGCGCCCCGATCGCCGGCCCGGGCATCGACCTGGTCCGCGCCGACCCGGGCCTGGTGACCGCGCTGCGGGCGGCCGGGCACCGGGTGCACGTCTGGACGGTGGACGAGCCGGCCGACGTCGAGCTCTGCCTGGAGCTGGGCGTCGAGGCGATCATCACCAACCGCCCCCGCGAGGTGCTCACCCAGCTCGGCCGCTAGCCGTCGCGTGCGCCCTTCGCGGCGTCGCGCAATTGGCGTACGCGGGCGCGAGCGATGGGGCGTGCACCCCAGCGCATGACGAATTACGTCACCTTTCACAACCGTACGTGAGCATGGAATCACCATTTGCGTACCGTGAGTTGCGGTGCGCGTAATTGTCGCGTAGCGATCGCCGAAGTGCCGTTTCCGACGCATTAACGAGGGGCATCCATCCCTCGGTAATCGCTGAAGGAGGTCCGGGGGTGGCACTGATGGTGGCGCACGAGGTGCCGGCTTCATCGACCCTGGCAGTGCCGCACGGCCCTGCCAGCGTCGGCGTCGCTCGGCGGCGCCTACGCCGTGATCTGGGGGAGCGCGAGATACCAGACACGGTCATCGACGACGCGGTCCTGATCCTTTCCGAGCTGCTCAGCAATTCCTGCCGGTACGCCCGCCCGCTCGGCCGGCTGGCCGATCTGGATCTGGAGGCGCCGGACGCGCTTCTGGTCGGGGCGCACTCCCCCACCCGGCGCACCGCGCCCTGTGCGGACGGCGAGTGGGATTCCGGCGGGGTGCTGGTGCGGTGGCAGATGCACCGGGACGGCTCGCTCACCTTGGAGGTCACCGACGGCGGCTCGGCCACCCGGCCGGTCCCGGCCCGGCCCTCCCTGACCTCGCGCGGGGGGCGCGGCCTGAGCATCGTGGGGAGACTGGCCAGCGAGTGGGGCGTCCGGGACGAACCGGGCCAGGTCACCGTCTGGGCGGCGCTCCCGACCGGCGGCACGGCTCGGTAGGGCCTGACCGGCCGATCACGTCGGATCAGCGGGCGTCGTCGGGTGACGCGCGGGCGGCGCCGAGGAGGAAGTCCATGCGGAGCATCGGCGACCGACGGGAAGCCGGCGAAGGGCCCCTCCCGCCCGATGCCGGGCAAGGAGGGCGCGTGCCCCGGCGGCGACCGCCCGGCGTGGTCGGCCGGTCAGGTCCTAGGGCCTGACCGGGGCAAAACCTCAGTAGGCTGCCGGGGAGCAAGTGTCCTCGTCCCCGGGAGAGCCGCACCATGGCCAAGAAGGCCGCGAAGAAGTCGCCGCAGCGCAGCCAGTCCACCCCCGTGACCTCGGGTGAGATCCCCGTCGTCGGTGCCCGGGAGGACTGCCCGTGCGGTTCGGGCCGCCGGTACAAGGCGTGTCACGGCCGGGAGGCCGCCCACGCCGTGCAGGAGCTGGTGCACCGCCCGTTCGAGGGTCTGCCGGGCGAGGCGGACTGGGTCGCGCTGCGCGAGCTGGTGCCCGCCGCCACCGTGCCGCTGAAGCTGGCCGCCGGGGTGGCCGAGGCCGCCGTCGGCGAGGTGCCCTCGGTGACGCTGGCCACCGTGCTGCCGCTGGCCTGGCCCGCGCTGCGCCGCCAGGACGGCTCGATCCTGCTCGGCCTGCAGACCCAGTCCGCCTCCGGCGACCTGAGCCGTGACCTCGGCGACGCGCTCGAGCTGGCCCTTGCCACCGAGCCGGGCACCCCGGTCGCTGCCCGCCGGACCGCCCACGGCGGCCGCCGCCTGCAGGAACTCCTGGACCTCACGGCCGAGTTCACCCCGGCCGTGCACACCGGCTTCGAGTTCTGGCTGGAGGACGCGGAGAGCGCCACCGGCGAGGTCGCCGCCTCGCTGGAGCGGGCCAACGCCTCGGCCATCCCGACCGAGAAGATCTCCAGCGTGCCGAACGCCTACTGGTGCAAGGCCCCCGACAAGAACCACCTGCGCTGGGTCATGACGGTGCCGGAGGAGAAGCTGCTCGACGCGCTGGCCCGCCTCACCGCCGCCGACCGCTCCTCGCTCGGCGAGGACACCCGCCTGGTGGGCTCGTTCCGCGCCCACGGCCTGACCGTGCCGGTCTGGGACCTGCCCTCCGAGATGACCGCCGAGCAGTGCGAGAAGCCCGCCGCGGCCTTCGCCGAGCGCCTGGCCGAGACCCTCGCGGGCCTCGACGCGCAGCCGCTCACGGCCGAGGAGCGCCGGGCCCGCGCCAACCTGGTGAACCGTCAGGTCACCCTGAACTGACGCGGATCGAGCCGGAAATGTGACTCGCATCACATTTCCGGCCGTTCGGGAAAATGTCCTGGTCGCAAGCCCGATGGACAAATTGGCTCGGACGCGGATCTTTGTTACCATTTAAACGATCCGGTCGCTGGTGCATCCCCCGTCGCCAGCGGCCGGATCTTTTCATTTCCGGAATCAGTCGCTCCGGACGGGGTTCAGTACGCGAGCCGGCTTCCCCCGGAAGCCGCGCTGCTGGCCGCGATCAGCGCCCCGAGCAGCGTGCCGACCTGCGGCAGCCAGGGCCGGTCCTCGACCGGCGGCCGCAGCCAGCGCACCGGCCCGCTCCCCGTCCGCGAGGGCGGCAGCACCAGGAAGCCGTCCGGCCCGTGGTAGCGCAGCGAGCCCGGCACCCAGGGCTGCTCGGCCAGCAGCTCGCCCAACTCCTCCAGCGTGTACGGCGCGACCAGCAGCACGTACCTGGTCGGGGTGGCGAGCACCGGCCCGAGCGGCACCCCGTGCAGCCGGAAGTGCTCCAGCGCCCGCGCCCCGGCCTCGGCGGGCAGGCTCACCGCACAGACCGTCCGCCCGGTGGCGACCAGCACCGAGGACTCCGGGCTCCGCTCGCCCCACCACCAGGCCACCATCCGGGCGTCGGTGCTGGCGGCGAGCAGCGGCGGATCGTGCGGGTGGGCGCCGGGCGAGGGGCAGCAGGGCTCACCGCAGGAGCAGGAGCCGAGCAGCCCCGGCACGCCGTAGGCGCCCGGCACCACCGGCCAGCCCCGGGCGGCCGAGGCGAGGGCCGTGGCCAGCAGCCCGGCCCTGGTGCGGCGGCGCGCACCGGGCAGCCACAGCCGGCCCCAACGGTGACGCGGCCGGAACGGGCTCGACCAGGGGAGGCGCTTGAGCTGCATGAGCGCTCGTCCTTCACGACGGGTACGACGGGGGGCGGGGGCCCGGAGAGGTCGGCCCCTGGAACGAGAATCCACCATGCGACCTGAGGGACGCGGCCCGGAGCCGGTCGGTTCCACCGTACGAGTGAGTGGTGCGTGGCCTGGCAGGACGCCGGGGGCGCGAAGCATACGATCCGGACCGCCACTTGACGGACCGTCGGCACCTCCCGGGCCGCACCGCCCGCCCGGAGCCTCCCCCGGCGGCTCCGCGGACCGTCTGGACATGCCCCTTTCGGCCTGTGTACAAGTGGGTGATTGATGCCGAAGTAGAGATATAGACGTCGATTTGGGCGGTCTGTAGGGGTCCTGCGTGACACGTACCAGTGTGTGGGGAGTTGGGACATGACCGACGCCAAGCCGCTCGACCTGCCCAGGAGCGGCGAGCTGCCGAGGGCCCTGGTGCCCGCCGCCCTCCGTGGTCCGGAGCGGTTGCAGGACCGTTTGGCCGCACACCCGTCCGAACACCCCGAGACGACCAAGGCCGACTACGCCGCCCTGCACGAGCATGCCGGCCGGCTCGCCGCCGCCCGCGGCCTGGCCGACACCCTGGACACCGTGCTCGCCTCCGGCGCCGCCCTGCTCGGCGCCCCGCGCGGGCTGATCACCACCACCGCCCGCGGCTCCGCCCGCGCCGTCGGGCTCGGCCTGGACCGCGCCGAGCTCGGCGCACTGGAGACCGTACCGGCCGAACACGGGCCGTTCGCGGGCCTGTTGAGCGAGACCGGCCGCCCCGGCCGGCTGCTCATCGCCGACCTCGCCGCCGATCCGGCGGCCGACCCGGCGGTCAGTCCCCGGCTGCGCGAGGTGGCCGCCCAGCTCGGCCTCGGCGCCTGCTACGCCCAGCCGCTGGCCACCGAGGCGGACGGGCCGCTCGGCACCGCCGTCTGGTTCTACGACGAGGCCACCGAGCCCGAGCCGTACCGGCGCCGCCTGGTCCAGCTCTACTGCGAACTGGCCGCCCCGCTGCTCGCCACCCAGCTGGCCGCCGAGCGGGCCCGGCAGTCCACCGAGGCGCTGCGGCGCGGCCTGCTGCCGGACCGGCTGCCGACCGTCCCGGGCCTGCGGCTGGCCGCCCGCTGCGTACCCGCCGGGCTGGACCACGCGACCAGCAGCGACTGGTACGACGCGATCGCGCTGCCCGACGGCTCGGTGGGCCTGACCGTGGGCAGCGTGCTCGGCGACGGCCCGGGCGCCGGGCCCGACTCCGCCCCGGGCGCGGCCACCGCGATGGGCCGGCTGCGCTCGGCGCTGCGCGCGTACGCCGTCCTGGAGGGCGAGGACCCGGTCTCGGTGCTCGGCGACCTCGAGCTGCTGCTCAAGACCACCGAGCCGAGCCGCTCGGCCACCGCCGTCTACGCCTGGGTCGAGCCCGACGAGCACCGGATCACCCTGGCCGGAGCCGGGCACTGCCCGCCGGTGCTGGTCACCCGCTACGGGGCCAACTTCGTGGAGACCTCGCTCTCCGCCCCGCTCGGCATGCTCAGCTGCTGGGAGGCCCCCCGGGTCGAGCTCGGCGCCGAGCGGGGCGACCTGCTGCTGCTCTACACCGAGGGCCTGGCCCGCCGCTTCGGCCCCACCCTGCACGCCGGGCAGGCCGCCCTGCGCCGGGCCGCGGCCGACGCCCCGCGGGACGTCCGGCACGACCCCGACCGCTTCTGCGCCCACCTGCTCACCGTCTGCGGCGAGCCGGACAGCCCGGCCACCGACGACCTGGTGGTACTCGCAGCGCGATTTGCATAACAAGTGTTGTGCACCCGTTCAGCCGTTCGGTTCCGGTCCGTACGATGGAGCCAGGACCGCCCACCGGCGGCACACCACTCGCAAGGAGGCGACGAAGTGACCGAGGACCGTACCCCCGCGGCAGCCGAGAACCCCGAGGGCGCCGTGGACGGCGACGCGGAGCAGCCGATCAAGGGGCGCAAGAACGGCCTCTACGACGAGGTGTCCGACGAGCTGGCGGCCTCGATGAAGTCCGGCTGGGGCGACACCGAGCTGCGCGGCCTGCAGCCGATCGACCAGGCCGCCCACACCGCCGCCCGCCGCGCCGCGCTCTCCGCCGCCTTCCCGGGCGAGCGCCTGGTCGTCCCGGCCGGCAACCTGCGCACCCGGTCCAACGACACCGAGTACTCCTTCCGCGCGGCCAGCGAGTACGTCCACCTCACCGGCAACCAGACCGAGGACGCCGTCCTGGTCGGCGAGCCGGTCGAGGGCGGTCACGAGTTCACCCTGTACCTGCTGCCCCGCTCCGACCGCGAGAACGGCGAGTTCTGGCTGGACGGCCAGGGCGAGCTCTGGGTCGGCCGCCGGCACAGCCTGGCCGAGTCCGAGGCGCTCTACGGCCTGCCCACCCGGGACGTCCGCAAGGCCGCCGAGGAGCTGGCGGCGGCCGCCGCCGCGCCGACCCGCCTGGTCCGCGGCTACGACGCCGGCCTGGAGTCCGCCCTCGCCGAGGTGCTCGACGAGGACCGCGACACCGAGCTGAAGGTCTTCCTGAGCGGGCTGCGCCTGGTCAAGGACGAGTGGGAGATCGGCCAGCTGCGCGCCGCCTGCGACGCGACCGTGCTCGGCTTCACCGACGTGGTCCGCGAGCTGGGCCAGGCCGTGGCCACCTCCGAGCGCTGGATCGAGGGCACCTTCTGGCGCCGCGCCCGGGTCTCCGGCAACGACATCGGCTACGGCTCGATCTGCGCCGCCGGCCCGCACGCGACCACCCTGCACTGGGTCCGCAACGACGGCGACGTCCGCCCGGGCGAGCTGCTGCTGCTCGACGCCGGCGTGGAGACCCACACCCTCTACACCGCCGACGTCACCCGCACCCTGCCGATCAACGGCACCTTCTCGCCGCTGCAGCGCAAGATCTACGACGCCGTGCACGCCGCCCAGGAGGCGGGCATCGCGGCGGTCAAGCCGGGCGGTCGCTTCCGCGACTTCCACGACGCCGCCCAGCGCGTCCTGGCCGAGCACCTGCTCGCCTGGGGCCTGCTCGACCCGGCCGTGTACACCGTGGAGAAGGTCCTGGAGCTGGGCCTGCAGCGCCGCTGGACCCTGCACGGCACCGGCCACATGCTCGGCCTCGACGTGCACGACTGCGCCCAGGCCCGCCGCGAGGAGTACGTCGATGCGCTCCTGGAGCCCGGCATGTGCCTCACCGTCGAGCCCGGCCTGTACTTCCAGCTGGACGACCTGACCGTCCCCGAGGAGTACCGCGGCATCGGCGTCCGGATCGAGGACGACATCCTGGTCACCGCCGAGGGCAACGAGAACCTCTCGGCCGGCCTGCCCCGCACCTCCGCCGAGGTCGAGGCCTGGATGGCCTCGCTGGCCTGATCGCTCGGTACAGCCGTGCCCCCGACCGCTGCGGCGGCCCGGGGGCACGGTCGTACGGTCAGGGAGCCTGGGTACCCGGGCTGCTGATGTTGGTTTCGGCCTTAGCGACCAGGGTCTGGCCCTTCGGATCGGCCTCCCCGGACACCTGGATGACCCAGGCCCCCAACTTGATGTCGGCGCCCTGGTCAGGCATCAGTTCCAGCCGGTACTTGACGGTGACACTCTGGCCCGGGGCGAGGTCGTGAGCCTGCCACTCCCTGGAGGCGACTCCGGCGACCAGGGCCGAGCTGTCGACCCGCTGCCAGGACCTGCCGTTGTACCAGTCGACCTGTGCGACGGAACCGACGGGCGCGCCGACCTGGAGCCCAAGCGGGCCGTACCCCCCACCGATGACGTCGGTCATCGTGACCCTGAACTCCACATACCGGAGACCGCTCCCGTCACTCGGCCGGGGCGTCACCTGGTCGATGGTGACCTTGGCGTCGCCCGGCGCGGCCGGACGGTTCGGCGGCACGTCGAAGCCGGTGAAATCCATGCTGCTGAGGATCGACTGGACGTCCTGCTGGTAGTCCTCCTTGAGCCCGCTCGCCAGCAGGAACACCCGGTAGTTGTCCAAGCCCCACATCCGCGCGGTGTACGACGCCTTGGCGTTGCAGCTCACCTGCCAGGTGGTGTCGGCCTCCTCCTTGCCGCCCACCTTGCCCGTCCGGCGCACCGGACTGCCGACCAGGTGGAAGTCCGAGTAGTCGTACACCCAGCCACCGTCCGGGGCGCCCCAGACCGGGCAGTCCCGCTCATCGGCCCAGCCGTTGTCGTCCCCTGCCAAGGCTTCCTTGCTCGGCCAAAGCTCCTTCTGCTGCTCCGCCGGACTCCGGTGGGTGATGAGCCGGACACCGTACGGACTGCACCTGCCCTTCCGGTCGGTCTGATGAGGAGCCAGCAGACAGACCTCGTCCGACTGCTGGCCCGGCGCGGCAGTCCAGCCCGGCGGCAGCTTGAGGCTGATGCCCCGAAAGCTGTACAGGGTGCTGGTGGCCGGCGGGACGGCGACGGTGTACGGCTTGACGGTCAGCAGGCCGATGACCAGCGCCGCGGCCAGGGCGAGGACGGTGACCACCGCGGTCTTCACCGGGCCGAGGCGGCGCGGGCGCCGCGACGGCGGGTCGGCCGGGCGCAGGTCGTGCGCGGTGATCAGGCCGGCCCGGGCGGCCAAGGCCTCGCGGAGCAGACGCTCGGTCGGGGCCTCGCGCCCGTGCTGATCCCTGCTGCTCATCGGGCCTCCTCCAGCTGCTTCTCCAGGGCGTCCAGCGCCCGGCTCGCGGTGGACTTCACAGCGCCCCGGGAGAGCCCCAAGGTCTCGGCTATCTGCGCTTCCGACAGGTCGGACCAGTAGCGCAGCACCAGCACCTCGCGCTGGCGCGGGGTCAGCTCCTGGAGCGCGACCAGCACCCGCCGGTGCTCGTCGTTCAGCACGGCGTGGTCCTCCGCCGAAGGCGCGTCGGCCTCGTGCGGCGGCACGTACTCCCGCGCCGTCCGACGCCGCCGGAGCACCGACCGGGCGCCGTTGACCACCGAGGTGTGCAGGTACCCGAGGGCGTTGTCGAGGTCGTCCAGGTACTCGCCGTGCCGCTGGTACAGCGCGGTGAACGCCTCTTGGACAACGTCCTCCGCCAGGTCCTGGCGGTCCACCAGGAACACGGCCGTCCGCACCAGGGAGAGCCGGTGTGCGTAGTAGAGCTGAGTGACCGTCGACCGCCCCTCGTCGGCCGAGCGGCCTCCGCGCAGCAGCCGGAAGCCGGACCTGCGGACGTTCCGTTCCGCCGGGTCATCGGGCGGCAGGGCCTCCTGGGCCCCGAAGAGCAGCCGGAGGAACTTTCGTGGGCCGCACCGCACGGAGCGTGGGCAAGCGATCGCCGTGGACATACGAAATGATCCCCCAAGGACGTGGCCGGTCAGGGTGTGCGCCGGTCTTCCCGGCCCACACCCTGACAGACGTCCATCCCCTCAGGGGGTTGCAGGTGACTTCGAAAAAGTCTTTCGGGCCCCTCCGGGCCCTGGTTCAGCAGACCAGGCCCAGGTCGGCGGGGGTGGCGGCGGCCGGGTCGATCGGGCGGCGGCCCTCGGTGGGCCAGCCCTCGCGGACCCAGTACTCCAGGCCGCCGATCATCTCCTTGACCTCCCGGCCCAGCGCGGCGAGCTTCATCGCGCCCTTGGTGGAGCCGTTGCAGGCGGGGCCCCAGCAGTAGACCACCAGCAGGCCCGGCGGCAGTTCGGCCACCCGCTCGGCGGTGATCTCCGCGATCGGCAGGCTGATCGCCCCCGGCAGGTGGGCCTTGCGGTGGGCCCCCTCGGCGCGGACGTCCAGGACGGTGAAGTCCTGCTGCCCATCGCGCATCGCGTACCAGACGTCCGCCGGATCGGCCTGGCAGCCGAGCCGCTCGGCGAAGAAGGCGAAGGCCCGCTCGGGAGAGAGAGCCGGGATCTCGGTCACGGGAGAGGTGGTCATGGTCTGGCTCCTGACGATCGGTTTCCGTCCTGCGGCGATGTACCGATCTTCGTTTCCGATCACCACCCCCCGACAGTGGCGGGAACGACTACACTCGCCAAGATCCCGCCAGCCCGGAACCGCCAGGGAGCCCCTCGATGGCCAGCACCACCACCCGTACCGGCCCCGTCCCGGTCACGATCGGCCCGCCGCCGGAGCCGGTGCACACCATCGCGGTGTACGCCTTCGACGGCATGGCGCCGTTCGAACTCGGCGTCGTGGTCGAGGTGTTCGGCCTGGCCCGGCCGGAGCTGACCGGGCTGCTGGCGGCGCCCTGGTACGGGCTCAAGGTCTGCGCCGACCGGCCCGGCACCCAGCTGCGGGCCGTCGGCGGCTTCTCCCTGACCGCCCATCACGGCCTGGACGAGCTGGCGGACGCGGACACCGTGATCGTGGTCGGGGTGCCGAACACCTTCAGCGGCGAGGTCTCCCCCGGGCTGGTCGCGGCGCTGCGCACGGCCCACGAGCGCGGCGCACGGATCGTCTCGATCTGCTCGGGCGCCTTCGCGCTGGCCGCCGCCGGCCTCCTCGACGGCCAGGAGGCCACCACCCACTGGCGCTACGCCGAGCTGCTCCAGCGGCGCCACCCGGCCGTCAAGGTCAACCCCGACGTGCTGTACGTCGACAACGGTGACGTGCTGACCAGCGCGGGCAGCGCCGCCGGGATCGACCTCTGCCTGCACCTGGTGCGCAGCGACCACGGCGCCAGGGTGGCCAACACGGTGGCCCGCCGCTTCGTGGTGCCGCCGCACCGGGCGGGCGGCCAGGCGCAGTTCATCGAGGCCGCCGTCACCCCGGTCGAGGAGGAGGACGACGGCATCGCCCGCAGCATGCAGTGGGCACTGGACCACCTGACCGACCCGCTGACCGTCTCGGTGCTGGCCAGGGCTGCGCGGATGTCCGACCGGTCGTACCTGCGGCACTTCACGGCCCGCAACGGCACCAGCCCGATGCGCTGGGTCATCACCCAGCGGATCGCCGCCAGCCTCCCGCTGCTCGAATCCCCCGAGGGCAGCATCGAGGAGATCGCCGCCGCCGTCGGCTTCGAGAGCGCCGCCACCTACCGCCACCACTTCGGCCGGGCCATGCGCACCTCCCCGACCGCCTACCGCCGCACCTTCGCCGCCTGACCGGGGCCGAGACGGTTCGTACACCTCGACTGTTCGCGTGGTGACGGTCTCCGCCATGATGGCCGGAACAGTACGAACGGCCGCCGCCGGGCACCTCCGGCGTCGCACTCTCGGGGGCAGTCACCAGCATGCGCGCCACTCCCTTGCCCAGACTCACCGGCCTGGCCGGCTCCGCCGCCCTGGCGCTGGCCGTCCTCACCCCGGCCGGCTCCGCCGTCGCGGCCGACGGCCCGGGCGACACGCTGTACGTCGCCAAGGCCAACTGCTCGCCCACCGGCCCCGGCACCAAGGCGCAGCCGTTCTGCACCGTCCAGGCCGCCGCCGACGCCGTGCAGCCGGGCCAGACCGTCAAGGTCGGCCCGGGCAACTACGCGGAGCAGGTCAGCCTGACCCGCTCCGGCACGGCTGACCACCCGATCACCTTCGACGGCGGCGGCATCCTGGCCCCGGCCCGGATCGGGGCCACGCAGCAGCACGGCCTGACCGTGACCGGCGCGGCGTACGTCACCGTCCGGGGCTTCCTGGTCAACGGCACGGCCGAGGCGGTCGTGCTCGACCACACCGACCACGTCACCCTCGACGGCAACCGGATCGGCGCCGGCTCCCTCTCCAACATGGCCCCGGCCACCGTCCGGCTGACCGGCGGGCCCACCGCCACCACCCTGAGCCGCAACCACGTCTACGGCAGCTCCTACCGCACCGTCTCGGTCGAGGCCGGCGCGACCGGCACCGTGCTCACCGGGAACTCGGTCATCTCGTACGCGAGCGCCGACACCGTCGTGGTGACCGACGCCCCCGGCACGGTGATCACCAACAACTCGGTGCAGACCGACTGCGGCACCGCCCTCAGCCTCGCCGGCTCCTCCGCCGGGGCGACCGTGGCCAACAACATCCTGGCGGGCGGGGACCGCGCGATCGTCGCCGCCGTCTGCGACCAGCTGCCGACCAAGCTCGCCGTCGCCGCCACCGCCGAGGCGGGCACCCGCGTCTCGTACAACCTGCTCAACCCGTACGTCTCCGCGTACGGCGGCACGTTCGGCCGGGGCACGGCCTACCGCTGGGGCGGCAAGGACTTCTCCACCGTCGCCGACTTCACCACCGCCTCCGGCCAGGGCGCCCACGACCTGATCGCCGACCCGAAGCTGTCGGTCAGCCCCACCGGGATGTCCGTGCAGGCCGGCTCGCCCGCCATCGACTCCGGTGACGCGGACGCGCCCGGCGTGCTGGACGCCGACTTCCTCGGCCACCACGTGGTCGACGACCCGGACGTCCCCAACACCGGCCCCGGCGGCGGCTACCGCGACCGGGGCGCGCAGGAGTTCACCGACTCCCCCGGCTGGCCGGCGCTCTCCAGCCGGACGGTGCCGACCGACAGCCCGGTGACCGTCACGCCCGCCACCGATCCGATGTGGTCGCCGGCCGTCTCGTACCGGATCGACTTCGGCGACGGGAGCACGCCCGTCACCGAGGACAAGCCCCTTCCGGTGACGCACAGTTGGCCCGCCACCGGGACGTACCAGGTCGCCGTGACCACCTACCGGGCGAACGGGGACGCGCTCACCGTCACCCCGAGCGTGCAGGTCAACACACCGGGCCCGCTGGTGCCCCACTTCGACCCCTACCAGCGCGACGGGCTGACCTACACGGTCTCCGCCTACGGCACCTCCCCCTGGGACGTGACCGCCACCGCTGTCGACTTCGGCGACGGTTCGCAGCCCGCCTCGGGCCCCTACCTGTACGTCGACCACACCTGGCCGAGCCCCGGTGACTACCAGGTCACCGTCACCGTGACGGACGCCGGCGGGCGCACCGAGAAGCTGGTCAAGCCGTTCCACGTGGACTACCACCGCAGCGGCTACCACCCCGTCACCCCGACCCGGGTGATGGACACCCGGACCTCCGGCCTGAACCGCCCCCTGGGCACCGGCGAGTCCCTGACCATCCCGCTGGACCAGCTGCCGGCGCACGTGACGGCGGTCGTGCTCAACGTCACCGCCGTCTCCGAGTGGGGCGGCGGGTACCTCACCGTCTACCCGGCCGGCGGGGACCGGCCCAGCACCTCGAACCTCAACTTCCGCGCGGGCGCGACCGTGCCCAACCTGGTGACGGTGCCGGTCGGCCACCAGAACGGGGTGAGCGTCTACAACTTCGCCGGCAACACCCACGTGGTCGCCGACCTGCTCGGCTACTACACCGAGGGCTCGGGCGACCGCTTCACCGCGCTCGCCCCCGCCCGCCTGCTCGACACCCGCGCCTCGGGCCGGGCGCTCGGTGCGGGCGGTGAGCAGACACTCCAGGTCACCGGCCGCGGCGGCGTGCCGGCCGGTGCCACGGCGGCCGTGCTCAACGTGACCGGCACCCGCTCCACCAGCGGCGGCTACCTCACCGTCTACCCGACCGGCCAGGCCCGGCCGGGCACCTCGAACCTCAACTTCACGGCCGGCCAGACCGTGCCGAACCAGGTCGTGGTGCCGCTCGGCGCGGACGGCAAGGTGACGCTCTACAACCGCTTCGGCAGCACCGACGTGGTGGTGGACGTGTTCGGCTACTACAGCCCGACCGGTGACAGCCTCTTCGTCCCCGTCCGGCCGACCCGGCTCGCGGACACCCGCCGGAGCGGCAACCCGCTCGGCACCGGCGGCACCCTCACCGTCCCGGGCGGCACCCCCGCCGGGGCCACCGGCGCCGTCCTCAACGTCACCAGCACCGCCGCCACCACCGGCGGCTACCTCACCGTCTGGGCCCACGGCACGCCCCGGCCCGGCACCTCCAACCTCAACTTCACCGCCGACCAGACCGTCCCGAACCACGTCACCACCCCGCTCGGGGCGGACGGCTCCTTCGACGTCTACAACTTCGCCGGCTCCACCCAGGTGGTCGCCGACCTGTTCGGCTTCTTCCTGAAGTAGCCCGAGCCGCGAGCGAGTCGGCCTCCCGGTCCCGCGACCGGGAGGCCGGTCCGTCCCCTCACTCCGCCCGGTCGGCGTTGGCCAGGATCGCGTCGTGCAGCCACCGCGCCAGGCCCGGAGCGAGCTTCTCGTAGGTCGCCGTGAACCGCGGGTCGGCGACGAACATCGCGGCCAGGCCGCGGTGGATCTCGTACCCGCAGTCGTAGTAGTGCGCCACGATCTGCTGCCGGTGCTCCTCGGCCAGGTCCATCGCCGCCTCGCTCCCGGCCGGCACACCGGCCGTCACGGCGGCCGCCAGCCGGGCGTTGAGCCCGTCGGCCTGCTCCTTGATCCGGGCCCAGTCCGCCTTCGAGTAGCCCCGGGTGCGCCGCCGGGACTCCTCCCAGGGCGAGGTGCCGCCGTACTTCCGCTCCGCCTCGGCCTCCCAACTCTCCTGGTAGTCCGGCCCGAAGACCTCGAACTTCTCCTCCGGGGTCAGCTGGATGCCCATCTTCTCCGCCTCCAAAGCGTCCTCGACCGCGGCCGCCAGGGCCTGGAGCCGTCCGATCCGCGCGCTGATCAGCTCGTGCTGCCGCCGCAGGTGCTCGGTCGCCGTGACCGAGCGGTCGTCCAGGATGGCCGCGATCTCCTCCAGGGGGAACCCGAGTTCGCGGTAGAACAGGATCTGCCGCAGCCGCTCCAAGTCCGCCTCCTCGTACCGGCGGTACCCGGCCGGGGTGCGGCCGCCGGGCGTCAGCAGCCCGATCCCGTCGTAGTGGTGCAGCGTCCGCACGGTCACCTTGGCGATCCGTGCCAGCTCGCCGACCGAGTACGCCACCGGCGCGGCCCCGCTCATCGGGTCACTCCCTTCCTTACGGGCTCCACCCTGCGGCCTCCCGTCGCGTGAGGGTCAAGCCGTGCGAGTGTCCTACTCCGGCACCCCCACTGACCAGGCGGTTGGTCGTACCGGCCGATTGACCGACGAACCGGCCCTGGCCAGCATGGCCGCATGACGACCCCGCCCCTCGCCAACCGCCTCGCCGCCGAGTGTTTCGGCACCGCCGTGCTGGCCGCCGTCCTGATCGGCTCCGGCATCCGGGCCACCGGCCTCAGCGCGGACGGCGGGGTGCAGTTCCTCGCCAACGTGCTCGCCTCGGTGCTCGCCCTCGGCATGCTGATCCTGCTGCTCGGCCCGGTCTCCGGCGGGCACTTCAACCCGCTGCTCTCGGCCGCCTTCTGGTGGAGCGAACGCCGCTCGGGCACCGGCCTGACCACCCGCGAGCTCGGCGGGTACGTCCTGGCCCAGCTCACCGGCGCGGTGGCCGGGGCGGCGCTGGCCAACCTGATGTTCGGCCGCCCGCTGCTCCAGCTCTCCGGCCACCACCGCGCCGGCGGCCGCCTCTGGCTGGCCGAGGCCGTGGCCACCGGGGTGCTCATGCTGCTGGTGCTCGGCCTGGTCCGCACCGACCGGGCCCGGTACGCCCCCGTCGCGGTCTCGGCCTGGATCGCCGCCGCCTGCTGGGGCACCTCCTCCGGCAGCTTCGCCAACCCCGCCCTCACCCTCGGCCGCGCCCTGAGCGACAGCTACACCGGCATCGCCCCGGGCTCCGTGCCCGCCTTCGTGCTCGCCCAGACCCTCGGCACGGCGGGCGCCCTGGCCCTGCTCCCGCTGCTCCTCGGGGCGGAGCGCGGCGCTGTGACGGAGGTTGCGGTACGACCGTAGCCCCCGACCCGGATTCGCCGGGCAACCCGATCGTCGTGTTCGGTGGTCTGTACGGCTGTAGGGATCCGAACAGGTGAAAGGGGGTACGGCTGCCGATGGGCATCGACGACGAGGCGGAGTTCAGCAGCTTCGTGCAGGGCAGGTGGAACGGGCTGGTGCGGACGGCGTACCTGCTCACCGGGAACCGGCACGACGCCGAGGACCTGGCGCAGACGGCCCTCACCAAGGTGTACGCCTCCTGGCGCCGGGTGCGGCGCTCCGACCACCCGGACGCCTACCTGCGGCGGGTGCTGGTCACCTGCAACATCGACCGCTTCCGCAAGCGCCGCCCGCACGAGCACCCCACCGACGAGCTCCCCGAGCCGTACGGCCCGCGCCAGGGCGACGCGAGCCACCAGGTCGACCAGCGCCAGGTGCTGCTCGCCGCCCTGGCCGGCCTGCCGCCGCGCCAGCGTGCCGTGGTGGTGCTGCGCTACTGGGAGGACCTCTCCGCCGAGCAGACCGCCGCCGCCCTCGGCTGCTCGGTCGGCACGGTCAAGAGCCAGGCCGCCAAGGGCCTGGCCAAGCTCCGGGCCTTCCCCGGCCTGCACCCGCTGACCCCCGCTGCCCCGCTGGAGGCGTGCCATGACCAGGCCTGACCCGATCGCCGACCTCCCCGAGGACGCCGCCCTGCGCCACGCCCTGGCCGCCGGAGCCGACGGCCTCACGCCCTCCCCCGCCCCGTACGCCGCGATCGTGCACGGCGGCCGCCGCCTGCGCCGCCGCCGCACCGCCACCCGGGCCGGGCTGCTCGGCGCGGCCGTGCTGGTCCCCGCTCTCACCCTCGCCCTGCTGCCCGGCCACCGCCCCGGTGCCGCCCCGGCCGGCCCGGCCTCCTCCCCGACCGCCACGAAGGTCGCCTTCGAGGCCGCGCACGACCCCGGGGTGCCGGACGACGTCCGGATGACCAAGCTGAGCGGGCGGGTGTCCGGGGTCTCGGGCGAGATCCTGGTCTGGCTGCCGCCGCAGTACGACGACCCGGCCTACCAGGGCAAGACCTTCCCCGTGGTCGAGCTGCTCTCCGGCCGGCCGGCCGCACCCGACGTCTGGTTCTCGGCCGCCGGCGCCTCCGAGCAGCTCAAGCCGCTGGTCGGAGACGGCTCCGCCCTCCCGTTCATCCTGGTCGCCCCGCAGACCAGCCGCCTGGCCGGGGAGCAGGACAACGGCTGCGCCGACCGGCCGGGCGGCCCGAAGGCCGAGAGCTGGCTCACCAAGGACGTGCCCCAGCTGCTCCTCGAGCACTTCCGCGTCCAACCCGAGCCCCAGCACTGGGCGTTGGCCGGCTACGCGAACGGCGCCCACTGCGCGACCCGGCTCGCCCTGAACCACCCCGACCGCTACGGCGCGGCGGTGAGCATCAACGGCTACAACGACCCGGCCACCCAGCCCGGTTCACCCGTCGGCCCGGAGGGCAACCCCCTCACCCTGCTGTCGCACAGCTCCCCCAAGCTCGCCGTCTACGCCACCGGCAACCCCGACGCCCAAGCCCTCGCCGCCGCCGCCCACTCCCCCACCACCGTCACCGTCGCCCCCGCCACCGACCCCCACGACATCGGCGTCTGGCGCACCGCCCTCCCCGGCGCCTACCGCTGGCTGACCCAACAGCTCAAGTGAGGTCGAACCACCAAGGGGCGCGGGCCCGTCATCGGCCCCGCGCCCCTCAGTAGTTCAACCGACCCTCAGCGATCAGCTGTTGACGGGCTCCGCGAAGAACTCCTCCGCGATCTCCCGCGTCCGCGGCAGCTCCCCGAGCGGCTCCCCGACGATCCGCCCCGCCAGCTCCACGGCCACCCGGACGACGTCCTCCCGCAGGGCCGCCTCCGCGATCACCTTGTCCGCGGCCAGCTGCACCTGCGCCTGCGCGACCAACTCGTCCCGCTGCGCCTGCCCCTGCGCCCGCACCTCGGCCAGGTGGGCAGCCCCCTGCTCCACCGCCGTCTGCCGGATCGCCGCGGCCTCCTGCCGAGCGGCCGCGATCTCGGCCCGGTACTGCTCCAACACCCGCTGCGCCTCGGCCTGCTGGGCCTCGGCCCGTTCGAGCCCACCCTCGATGGCGTCCGAGCGCTGGGCCAGCACCCGTTCGATCCGGGGCAGCAGCACGGCGCCGAGTATCCCGAAGATGAAGAAGAAGACGATCAGACCAAGTACGAGTTCCGCCGCGTTCGGCTCCAGAGGTCCCATATGGATGATCCTACTAACCCGGGTGAGCGCCGCCCAGGGCAACCCCCCTTCGAAGGCGCACCACTGACGTCGGATCAGCCCAGCGACTCCACCAGCGCCAGCGCGTCGTCCACGGACCCGGCCGGGTCCGGCAAGGGGTAGAGAACCCCCTGGACGACGCGCTCGTCGTCCACCACCAGGGTGAGCCGCTTGAGGCGGTCCACCCCCGCGGCCCGGAAGGTCGGCAGGCGCAGGCCTGCCGCGAGTTGGAGCTCGGCGTCGGAGAGCAGGGGGAACTGGATGCCTTCGTGTGCCGCGAAGGAGGCCAGCTGGTCCGGGCGGCCGGTGCTCACGCCGTACACGGCGGCGCCGCGGGCGGCGAAGTCGGCCAGCCGGTCGCGGTAGGTGCAGGACTCGAGGGTGCAGCCCCGGGCGCCGGGGATCTGCCCCCAGTCCACCGGGAGGGCCTGGATGCCCGGCAGGTACGCGCCGGGGTAGCAGTACAGGACGGTCCAGCGGGTGTCCGCGACCGGGTCCAGCTCGCCGCCCGGGCCGGCGGCCGTGGCGGCGGGCAGCAGCAGCTCGGGCACCCGGGCGCCGACCAGCGCGTGCACCCGCCGGGCCTCGGCCGAGTCCGGCTCGCTGGTCGCGGAGAGGGTGCCGTCACCCACCACGTACCGCGCTCCCCAGTCCTGCAGCGCGACCAGCACGGGCAGCAGGCCGCGCCCGGCCCCGGTCAGCCGGTACTCGTAGCGGGGCGGGCGCTGGTGGTAGAGCCGCTTCTCCAGCACGCCGTCCTCGACCAGGGCCTGCAGCCGCTGGGTCAGCACCTTGCGGCTGATGCCCAGGCGCTCCTGCAGGGCGTCGAACTGGTGCACCCCGCCCGCGATGTCCCGGACCACCAGCAGCGTCCAGGCGTCGCCGACCACGCCCAGCGCCTGGGCAATGGTGCAGTCGGTGTCGCCCGTCAGGTCCGTGTAACGCATCCCCCCATCCTGCCGCAGGCGAGTACCCGCTAGAGTGAGTTCCCAAAAGGAACTGACTCGGGGGTGGCGATGACGGCAGCAGTGCGACAACAGACCGGTCCGGCGGAGGGGGCCGCCGGGAGCGCGGTGTTCTGGCGCTACTTCACCGCCTCGGCCATCAGCAACACCGGCAGCGCCGTGACCACCGTGGCCCTGCCGCTGATCGCGGTCACCGCGCTGCACGCCTCCAACTTCCAGATCAGCCTGCTCACCGCCGCCGGGAACGTCGCCTGGCTGCTGGTCAGCCTCCCGGCCGGGGTGCTCGCGCAGCGGCTGCCACTGCGCGGCGTGCAGGTCTCGACGGACCTCACCCGGGCGCTCGCGATCCTCTCCGTACCGGTCGCCGCCGCCTTCGGGCTGCTCTCACTGGCCCAGCTGGTGCTGGTCTCCCTGCTGGTCGGCATCGCCACCGTCGTCTTCGACGTGGCCAACTCCTCCTTCCTGCCCTCGATCGTCCCCAAGGAGCAGCTGACCGCCCGCAACAGCCTGACCTCGCTCTCCGGCGCCGCCACCCTGCTCGGCGGCCCTGCCCTGGGCGGCCTGCTGGTGCAGCTCGTCGGCGGCGCGGCCGCCATGCTCGCCGACGCCGTCAGCTACCTCGCCTCGGCCGGCCTGCTGCGCAGCCTCCCGGCCGTCCCGCCCAGCGCTCCGACCACCCGGCAGCCGTTCCTGGAGCAGATCAAGGAGGGGCTGCGGTTCGTCGGGCGGCACCCGGTGATCCGGGTCTGCGTGCTGGACGCCACGCTGATCAACTTCGGCTGCGGGGCGCTCGCCGCCCTGGTGCCGGTCTTCCTGGTCCGCACCCTGGACGCCCCGGCCGGTCTGGTCGGCCTCCTGATGGCCACCGAGGGCATCGGCTCCGTCCTGATGGCCGCCCGCACCCCCGCGCTCGGCCGCCGCTTCGGCAGCGCCCGGGCGACCGTCCTGGCCGGGTGCTTCGCCGCCGGCACCGCCTTCCTGATGCCGCTGGCCGGGCCCGGCTGGGGCCTGCTGGTCTTCGCCCTCGGCAACGCGGGCTTCTCCGCCGGCGTGGTGGTGACCAGCATCCTCACCCGCACCCACCGCCAGACCGTCACCCCGCCGGAGCTCCTGCCCCGGGTGATGGCCTCCGTCCGCTTCATCTCCTGGGGCGCCATCCCCCTCGGCGCCCTCGCCGCGGGCGCCGCCGCCACCGCCTACGGCCCCCGCGCCGCCCTCGCCCTCACCTGCGCGGCCATCACCCTCTCGCCCGCCGTCCTCCTGGTCAGCCGGGTCCGTCACCTGCGCGAATTCACCGATTGAGGTCACCGCCATGCCTGAACTGATCACCCCCACCACCCGCCTGCACGCCTCCTGGCTCGAAGCCCGAGCGGAGTTCGACGGCGCCCACCAGGACGGCTCCGGTCTCGCCCCCGACGACGAGACGGACAGCCCGGCCGGCTTCGCCGCCTGGGTCGACCGGCTGCTCCGCCGGGCCGACACCTCGGTGCCGCCCGAGGAGGGCCGGGTGCACGCCACCCACCGCTGGATCGTCGAGGGCGACACCTACCTCGGCGCGATCGACCTGCGCCACGAGCTCAACGACTTCCTGCTGGAGGCCGGCGGCCACATCGGCTACAGCATCCGCCCCTCGGCCCGCCGCCGCGGCCTCGCCACCTGGGCCCTCGGCGAGAACCTCCACCTCGCCCGCCGCCTCGGCCTCCCCCGGGTCCTGGTCACCTGCGACCCCGGCAACGAGCCCTCCGCCCGCACCATCCGGAGCAACGGCGGCGTCCTCGAGGACGTCCGCGAGACCGTCATCGGCCCCACCTCCCGCTACTGGATCGGCCTCTCCCGGAGCTAGGCCCTCTCTTTCGGATCACGTCGGACGCCCGCCCGGCGTGATCCGAAAGAGAGGGCCTGGGCAGAGGCCGGGGCCACGACGGACTCACAGCAGTACGTCGTGGCCCCCGACCAGCACCGTGCGACGGGCGGACGACACCTGTCCGGGCCCCACACGGCCCGGCCCACCCCCGATGGCCGGCGCCCCTCGCACACCCTCCACTCTGGATTCGATCTCCGGCAAGGACAAGTGACCGTCTGTTGACCGCACCGCTTAGCATCACTGAAATGTTCAACCTCGAACGCCTGCGGGTGCTGCACGCGGTGGCGACGGCCGGCTCCGTCGTGAGCGCGGCGCGGCTCCTGCACGTCACCACCTCGGCCGTCTCGCAACAGATCGCGCGGCTCGAACGCGAGACCGGCACGGACTTGGTGGAGCGTCAGGGCCGGGGCCTGCGCCTGACCGAGGCGGGCACCCTGCTCGCCGAACAGGCCGCCGAGCTGCTCGCGCACATGGAGCGCGTCATGGCGACGATGGCGCGGCACCACGGCGCGGTGACCGGTGACCTCACGATCGCGGCCTTCCCCACCGCCGCCCGCGCCCTGCTGCCGGGGGCGCTGCGCGCCCTGCGCTCGCGCCACCCGGAGCTGACGGTGTCGGCGCGGGAGCAGGAGCCGTCCGAGACCGTCCCGGCGGTGCGGCGCGGGCTGCTCGACCTGGCCGTCGCGGAGGACTGGACCGATCACCGGCTCGCCCTCCCGCCGGGGCTGGACCACCGCGTGCTCCTCGAGGACACCTACGACCTCGCCCTGCCCGCGGACCACCGGCTGGCCGGCCACCCGAGCCTGAGCCTGGACGAGCTCGCCGAGGAGGACTGGATCACCTCCAGCAACGGACAGTTGTGCCACGACTGGCTGCTGCGCAACCGCCGAGGGGCCCGCATCGCCCACACCGCCGCGGAGCACCCCACCCAGCTCGCCCTGGTCGCGGCCGGCCTGGGGGTCGCGATCATCCCGCGCCTGGGACGCCAGCCGACCACCGCCCGGGTGCGCTTCGTACCGCTCGCGGACGCCCCTCGGCGCCGGGTCTTCGCCGTCTGGCGGTCCACCTCGGCGACGCGCCCCGCGATCGGCGTCGTGGCCGACGCCCTGGCCGAGGCCGGCGCGGCCACCGACGCGGGAGCCCCCGTCGACGCCCCGGCCTCGCACGCGATCGGGCGAACGGCAGTCCCGGTACGACGAGAGCCGGTGCCCGCATGCTGCGGATACCGGCTCTGACCTGCAAGTCCCTATGGAGCGGGCGACGAGAATCGAACTCGCGCTAGAAGCTTGGGAAGCTCCTGTTCTACCATTAAACTACGCCCGCGTGACGAGTCGTCAGTGACGCTCGATCTTCGCCCACTCTACCCCATCCGGCCGGGTGCTCGTGCCAGGTCGACGAGCCGGTCACGAGCCGGGCGACGGGGTCGGCGAGCCGAGCCGGGTGGTGCCCGGTAGATCCCCTAATGTGTCGCTGTTCCTGGCGGAGTGGGAAGGGGATCGATGGAGCAGCGGACCGTCGTTCGGTGTGCCGATGGGCACCTGTTCAGCACCACCAAGTTCCCGATGCAGAACCTCGGCACGGCCCGGCTCGGGCCCGGCCGGCTGATCCGGTGCCCCAAGTGCGGGCGGCTGCGCAGTTCGGTGCGGGCCGACGTGAGCGAGCTCTCGGGGGCGCAGCTGGCCCGGGCGTTGCAGTTGGAGGCGGCGGAGTTCCTGGCCTGAGCAGCAGGCGGAGCAGTGGCAGCGGGCTGGGCGGATTCGTCCAGCCCGCTGTCATGCACGTAACCTCGAAGCGTGCTGCTCTCTGACAAGGACATCCGTACCGAGATCGACAACGGCCGGGTCAAGATCGACCCGTTCGACCCGGCCATGGTTCAGCCGTCGAGCATCGACGTCCGGCTGGACCGTTTCTTCCGGGTGTTCGAGAACCACCGGTACCCGTACATCGACCCCTCCCAGGAGCAGCCGGACCTCACCCGGCTGGTCGAGCCGGAGGGCGACGAGGCGTTCATCCTGCACCCGGGCGAGTTCGTGCTGGCCTCGACGTACGAGACGGTGACGCTGCCGGACGACATCGCCTCCCGGTTGGAGGGCAAGTCCAGCCTCGGCCGCCTCGGGCTGCTGACGCACTCCACCGCCGGCTTCATCGACCCCGGCTTCAGCGGCCACGTCACCCTGGAGCTCTCCAACGTGGCGACCCTGCCGATCAAGCTCTACCCGGGCATGAAGATCGGACAGCTCTGCCTCTTCCGGCTGTCCTCGCCCTCCGAACACCCGTACGGCTCCGAGCGGTACGGCTCCCGCTACCAGGGCCAGCGCGGCCCGACGGCCTCGCGCTCGTACCTCAACTTCCACCGCTCCGAGGTCTGAGCCCTCAGGACATCAGGACACGCGAAAGGGCGGCGGGCCGGACAGGCCCGCCGCCCTCTCGCGTACCAGGACTCAGGCCCGCTTCGGCCGCGTCACGGCCACCAGCTCGCTGCCGTCCTCGGAGAGCCGCAGCTCGGTGCGGAGCTCGGCCAGCTCGCCCAGGTGGTGCAGGTGGGTGCCGCCGCAGAAGATCTGCGCGGAGCCGTCGGGCAGCTCGCAGTGCCACTGGCGGCGGGCGGTCAGCTCGGGGCCGGGCACCTCGATGCGGACGGGCGCGTCGGCGGCCACCCAGGCGGCCAGCTGCGCGTTGACGGCCTCGGTGAGGGCCGGGAGCGCCTCGGCCAGGGCGGGGAAGCCCTCGCCCGCCTCGACGGTGAAGCCCTTCTTCTTGAGCGACTTGCCGATCCGGTAGGTGTCGGTGGAGGCCTCGGTGTCCATCACCGAGGTGTCCATCGCCAGGCTGTCGAAGTCCGGGTGGCCGAAGGCGTCCGAGCGGCCCGGGTCCTTGCGCCAGCGCGGCGCGAGCGCGGCGTTCAGGGCCAGCGCGAGCAGGTGGCAGCCGCTGTGCGAGGCGGAGAGCAGGCCCCGGCGCTCGGCGTCCACGGCCAGGGTGGCGACGGAGCCGACCACCGCGCCCGGGTCGCCGGCCAGGACGTGCAGCACCAGCCAGGACCACTCCTCGTCGCCGCGCCGCACCGGGATGTCCGCGCCGACCAGCAGCTCGCCGCCCTCGGGGCCCACCGCACCGGTCAGGCAGTCCACCACCGCGTGCGTGGCCCCGCCGACGGTCAGGGTCCCGAGGTCGGCCGGCTGGTCGGGCCAGGTGTGGTCGAGCGGGTGGAAGGGGGTGGCCTCGGTGACGACGGCGTACCGGCCGTCGGCCAGCGGGTGGACGGCCAGCACCGGCGACTCGCCGGTCACCGCCCCGGCGGGGAAGCTGACGTGAGTGGTGGGGAGGAGGGTCATCCGGGCTGCTCCGAGGGCGAGTGCGTACCTGTCGGCTCCAACCCTACGGAACCCCGCGACCGGCTCAGCCCAGCGTCGGCAGCTTGATCAGCACCAGCAGCGCGAGCAGCTGCACCGCCGCCGCCCCCGCCGCCTTGCCCCAGGGCAGGTCGTGGATCCGGCGGACCATGGTGGTCAGCAGCACCGCGCAGCAGATCCAGGTGGCCCAGCCGATCGCCTGCACCAGCACGTTGCCGGCGGGGAGGAAGAGCGCGAGCAGCAGCCGGGGCGCGTCCGAGGTCCAGCCGATCAGCACGGCCAGGCCGATGGTCGAGCGCCACGGCCCGTCCCCGCCGAACTGCCGGGCCAGCCCGTACGTGACGGCGCCCAGCATCGCCCCGGCCAGGGTGAAGACCACGGCGCCGGAGAGGATCGACAGCAGCGCGGTGGAGAAGGTCGAGTCCATCACCTCGCTCTGGGTGATGCCGATCCCGAGCACCGCGAGCGCGCCGTACAGCAGCGAGACGGTCAGCGCGGGCAGCCAGGCCTGGTGCTCGCGCATCCGGTCGAAGGTCCGGGCGGGCTCGCGGTAGATCCCGACCAGCAGTTCCTTCCACGGCGGGCGGGGGCCGTGCACCCGCGGCGCGGCCTGGCCCCCGGCCCGGTAGACACCGACGTTGTAGGGCTCCGCAGGCGCCTCGCCGTACGGGCCCGGATCGCCGTACCCGCCCACCGGGAACGCCCGGGTGGCACCCGGCTGCTCCGCCGGGTGGTACCCCTCGTTCGGCGCGGTGAAGAACTCGGGCTCACCGCTGTCGTATCCGTTGCCAGCCACACCCCGAAGGTACCCGCTGGAACTGACCCGCCGTCCGCCGAGCGGACACTTGCAGCAAGCCCGTGACAGTCGGCCCGTGACAGCGCGGCTCAGCGCTGCGCGGCCACCTTGCGGCCGTGCACGACCGCCGCCGCCGTCTCGCCCGCCGGGCAGCCGCCGGGGCCGGCCGTGGTGCGGACGGCGCCGACCGGCAGCAGGGTGCCGCAGGCGATCCGGATGCCCGGGGGGAGCTCGTTGTCGGTCTCCACGATCGCGCCGTCACCGATCACGGCGCCGTCCAGCGAGGTGCGGGCGCCGACCACGGCGAAGGCGCCGACGATCGAGTCCTTGACCACGGTGTCCGGCCCGATCACGGCGCCGGGCAGGATCACGCTGGCCTCGACGATCGCGCCGGCCTCGACCACCGCGCCCTCCGAGACGACCGTGCCGGAGCTGAGCACCGCGGCCGGGTCGACCTCGGCGCCGGGCAGCAGCAGCGCCTCGCCGATGGGGCCGGGCACGGCCGGCGAGTCGACCTTGCCGAGCACCAGGTCGGCCGAGCCGCGGACGAACGCACCGGGGGTGCCCAGGTCGAGCCAGTACGAGGTGTCCACCACGCCACGCACCAGCGCGCCGGTCGCCAGCAGCTCGGGGAAGGTCTCACGCTCGACGGAGACCACCCGGCCGGCCGGGATGCGGTCGATCACCGAGCGGGTGAAGACGTAGCAGCCGGCGTTGATCTGGTCCGTGATGATCTGCTCGGGCGTCTCCGGCTTCTCCAGGAACTCCAGCACCCGGCCGTCCGCGTCGGTCGGCACCAGGCCGAAGGCGCGCGGGTCCTCGACCCGGGTCAGGTGCAGGCTGACGTCGGCCCCGGCGGCCACGTGGCTGTCACGCAGCGCGGCGATGTCGAGCCCGGAGAGGATGTCCCCGTTGAAGACCAGCACCGGCTCGTCCGGGCCGCAGGTCAGGCCCTCGGCGGCGTTGCGGATCGCCCCGCCGGTGCCCAGCGGCTCGCGCTCGGTGAGGTAGATCAGCTCGATGCCGTACGGGCTGCCGTCCTTGAAGTGGTCCTCGAAGACCTCGGCGAGGTAGGAGGTGGCCAGCACCACCCGGGTCACCCCGGCCGCCGCGGCCCGGGCCAGCTGGTGCGCGATGAACGGCACACCGGCGACCGGGAGCATGGGCTTGGGCGTGTGGGTGGTCAGCGGGCGCAGTCGTGTGCCTTGGCCACCGACCAGCATGATCGCCTGGGTCATGGTCTGGGCTTCTCCCCTTGCTCCGGTACGGCCCGTATCACCACGGGTGTGGGCCCTACTGTATTTGCTCTCCGAGCAGCCTCCGTCCACGGGCTGCTTCGGGTACGGCCATGGCCGTGGGACGGTACGAACGTGCCCCGCCCGCCGGCGGCGGACGGGGCACTCGTGGACACGTACGTCAGGCCTCGACCGGCTCCGGCTCGGCGGCCGGCTCGGCCTTGACCGACTCGAGCAGCAGCTGGGCGACGTCGACGACCTTCAGGTGCTCCTTGGCCGCGCCTTCGTTCTTCTTGCCGTTGACGGAGTCGGAGAGCATCACCAGGCAGAACGGGCAGGCGGTGGAGACGATGTCCGGGTTGAGGGACAGCGCCTCGTCCACGCGCTCGGTGTTGATGCGCTTGCCGATCCGCTCCTCCATCCACATCCGCGCGCCACCGGCGCCGCAGCAGAAGCCGCGCTCCTTGTGGCGGTGCATCTCCTGCTGGCGCAGGCCCGGGACCTTGTCCATGATCTCGCGCGGCGGGCTGTAGACCTTGTTGTGGCGGCCCAGGTAGCACGGGTCGTGGTAGGTGATCAGACCCTCCACCGGGTTGACGGGGAGCAGCTTGCCCTCGTCGATCAGGTGCTGGAGCAGCTGGGTGTGGTGGATGACCTCGAAGTGCCCGCCGAGCTGCGGGTACTCGTTGGCGATGGTGTTGAAGCAGTGCGGGCAGGTGGCGACGATCCGCTTGACCGGCGCGTCCTCGAGGGCCGCGTTCAGCGTCTCGACGTTCTGCGCGCCGAGCATCTGGAACAGGAACTCGTTGCCCAGGCGGCGCGGGGAGTCACCGGTGCAGGTCTCCTCCTTGCCGAGGATGGCGAACTTGACGCCCGCCGTGTGCAGCAGCTCCGCGAAGGCCTTGGTGGTCTTCTTGGCGCGGTCCTCCAGGGCGCCGGCGCAGCCGACCCAGTAGAGGTACTCGACCTCGGCCGGGTCGATGTCCTCACCGATCACCGGCACCTCGATGCCGGTCTCCTTCTTGAGCTCCTTGACCCAGTCCAGGCGGGCCTTGGTGGCCATGCCCCACGGGTTGCCCTTGTTCTCCAGGTTCTTGAGCATCGTCCCGGCCTCGGTCGGGAAGGAGCTCTCGATCATCACCTGGTAGCGGCGCATGTCGACGATGTGGTCGATGTGCTCGATGTCCACCGGGCACTGCTCGACGCAGGCGCCGCAGGTGGTGCAGGACCACAGGACGTCGGGGTCGATGACCCCGTTCTCCTCGGCGGTACCGATCAGCGGGCGCTCGGCCTCGGCCAGCGCCGCCGCCGGGACGTCCTTCAGCTGCTCGGCCGTGGCCTGCTCGTTGCCCTCCATGTCCTTGCCGCCGCCGGCCAGCAGGTACGGCGCCTTGGCGAAGGCGTGGTCGCGCAGGCTCATGATCAGCAGCTTGGGCGAGAGCGGCTTGCCGGTGTTCCACGCGGGGCACTGCGACTGGCAGCGGCCGCACTCGGTGCAGGTGGAGAAGTCGAGGATGCCCTTCCAGGAGAAGTGCTCGACCTGGGAGACACCGAAGACGGCGTCGTCCGCCGGGTCCTCGAAGTCGATCGGCTCACCGGCGGAGGTCATCGGCTGCAGCGCGCCGAGCGCCACGGCGCCGTCGGCGTTGCGCTTGAACCAGATGTTCGGGAAGCCCAGGAAGCGGTGCCAGGCCACACCCATGTCGGTGTTCAGCGAGACCGTGATCATCCAGATGAAGGAGACCGAGATCTTGATGGTCGCGACCACCCAGAGCAGGTTGTGCAGGGCACCGACGCTCAGGCCGGAGAACAGCTTCACCAGCGGGTACGAGACCACGTACGCGGCCTGGTAGTGGTCGGCCCCCAGCTGCGCGCCCTCGATGCCGCGCAGCGTCAGGATCGCCGCGCCGATGATCAGGATGACCGCTTCGATGAAGTACGCGAAGCCCATGTTCGAGCCCGCGAAGCGGGACTTGCGGCCCGACTTGTTCGGCAGGCTCAGCTGGCGGATCACGATGAGCACCGCGATGCCGAGGAAGGTGACGAAGCCGAGCACCTCCTGGAACACCAGGTACGGCGTCCAGTCACCGACGATCGGGACTTCGAAGTCGGCGTCGAAGAGCTGGCCGAACGCCCCGACCAGGGTGAGGATCAGCGCGTAGAAGCCGACGGCGACGGCCCAGTGGGCGACGCCGACGATGCCCCACTTGTTCATCCGGGTGTGCCCGAGGAACTCGCGGATCAGGGTCACCGTGCGGGCCACCGGATCGTTGATCCGCGCCCCCTTCGGGACGGGCTGGCCCAACCGGATGAACTTGTAGATCGACGCGATCGCACGAGCGAACAGCGCCACGCCGACCACGGTCGTGCTCAGTGAGATGAGGATCGCTGCTAGCTGCATCGGCTCTCCGCTTCCAGGGGCTCGCGTCGGTGCTCTGTCGACAGGGGTCAATCGAGTGTACTCATCGGTAACTTACTGCCCCGGCCGGGGCGGACACTACCGGTCGCCCGTACTCCGCCAGAAGATGCGCAGGGTATGGCGGCAGTCACTAAGGGCACGCTCACCCGGTTGGCTCAAGTTACGCATAAGCGCGCAGTAAAGTTGCGCCCCCTCGACTCATAGCTGTTGACGACACACGAACCGTCGTGCATGCTTGAGCCTGTAAAGCTCAACTCTTCTGTGGAGGTATTCACGATGGCACGCGCGGTCGGCATCGACCTCGGTACGACGAACTCGGTCGTCAGCGTTCTCGAGGGTGGCGAGCCCACCGTCATCACGAACGCAGAGGGTGCGCGGACCACGCCGTCCGTCGTCGCTTTCGCGAAGAACGGCGAGGTTCTGGTCGGCGAGGTCGCCAAGCGCCAGGCGGTCACGAACGTGGACCGCACCATCCGCTCGGTCAAGCGCCACATGGGCACCGGGTGGAAGATCAACCTGGACGGCAAGGACTTCAACCCCCAGCAGATCAGCGCCTTCATCCTGCAGAAGCTGAAGCGGGATGCCGAGGCCTACCTGGGCGAGACGGTCACCGATGCCGTCATCACCGTCCCGGCCTACTTCTCCGACTCCGAGCGCCAGGCGACCAAGGAGGCCGGTGAGATCGCGGGCCTCAACGTCCTGCGCATCGTCAACGAGCCGACCGCCGCCGCCCTCGCCTACGGCCTGGACAAGGATGACCAGACCATCCTGGTCTTCGACCTCGGTGGTGGCACCTTCGACGTCTCCCTGCTGGAGATCGGCGACGGCGTCGTCGAGGTCAAGGCGACCAACGGTGACAACCACCTCGGTGGTGACGACTGGGACCAGAAGGTCGTCGACCACCTGGTGAAGGTCTTCCAGGCCGGCCACGGCGTCGACCTGTCCAAGGACAAGATGGCGCTCCAGCGTCTGCGCGAGGCGGCCGAGAAGGCCAAGATCGAGCTGTCCTCCTCCTCGGAGACCTCGATCAACCTGCCCTACATCACGGCCTCGGCCGAGGGCCCGCTGCACCTGGACGAGAAGCTCACCCGCGCCCAGTTCCAGCAGCTCACCTCCGACCTGCTCGAGCGCTGCAAGGTCCCGTTCCACAACGTGATCAAGGACGCCGGCATCTCCCTCTCGGAGATCGACCACGTCGTCCTGGTCGGTGGCTCCACCCGGATGCCCGCCGTCGCCGAGCTCGTCAAGGAGCTGACCGGCGGCAAGGACGCCAACAAGGGCGTCAACCCGGACGAGGTCGTCGCCATCGGCGCCGCCCTGCAGGCCGGTGTCCTCAAGGGTGAGGTCAAGGACGTCCTGCTGCTCGACGTCACCCCGCTGTCCCTCGGCATCGAGACCAAGGGCGGCATCATGACGAAGCTCATCGAGCGCAACACCACGATCCCGACCAAGCGCTCCGAGATCTTCACCACCGCCGAGGACAACCAGCCCTCCGTGCAGATCCAGGTCTACCAGGGCGAGCGCGAGATCGCGGCGTACAACAAGAAGCTCGGCATGTTCGAGCTGACCGGCCTGCCGCCGGCCCCCCGCGGCCTGCCCCAGATCGAGGTCACCTTCGACATCGACGCCAACGGCATCATGCACGTCGGCGCGAAGGACCTCGGCACCGGCAAGGAGCAGCGGATGACCGTCACCGGTGGCTCCGCGCTGCCGAAGGACGACATCGAGCGCATGATGCGCGAGGCCGAGCAGTACGCGGAGGAGGACCACAAGCGCCGCGAGGCCGTGGAGACCCGCAACCAGGGCGAGCAGCTCGTCTACTCGACCGAGAAGTTCATCGCCGACAACGCCGACAAGCTCCCGGCCGACGTCAAGACCGAGGTCGAGACGTCGATCACCGAGCTCAAGGAGGCCCTGAAGGGCGAGGACATCGCGGCCATCCGCGAGGCGACCGAGAAGGTCTCCACCACCGCCCAGAAGCTCGGCGCCGCCCTGTACGCCAACGCCGACGCCGCCGCCCCGGCCGGTGACGAGGCCTCGGCCAAGGCCGAGGACGACGTCGTCGACGCCGAGATCGTGGACGACGAGAAGCCGAAGGGTGACAAGGCATGACGGAGAAGCCGCAGGGCGACAAGCCCGGCGACGACTCCGCCGAGGAGGCCGTCCTGAAGGCCGCCGAGGAGGCGGTCTCGGGCGGCGCCGCGGAGGAGCTCGCCGCAGCGCAGCGCGAGGTCACCGAGCGTACGGCCGACCTGCAGCGGCTCCAGGCCGAGTACCAGAACTACCGCAAGCGGGTCGAGCGCGACCGGCTCACGGTCCGTGAGATCGCGGTCTCCAACATCCTGGAGGCCCTGATCCCGGTGCTGGACGACATCGGCCGGGCCCGCGAGCACGGCGAGGTCACGGGCGGCTTCAAGTCCGTCTCGGACAACCTCGAGACGGTCGTCGCCAAGCTGGGCCTGCAGCAGTTCGGCAAGGAGGGCGAGCCCTTCGACCCGACTCTGCACGAGGCACTGATGCACAGCTACTCCTCGGACGTCACCGAGGACACCTGTGTCCAGATCCTCCAGCCGGGCTACCGGATCGGCGAGCGGGTCATCCGCCCGGCGATGGTCGCCGTGGCCGAGCCCCAGCCGGGTGCCGCGTCCTCGGACGCGGAGAAGCCCGCCAAGCCCTCGGGCGAGAAGGCTGACGGCTCCGCCGAAAGCTGACAATCTGTGCGCTGCGGAGTCGTACGTCGTCAGGTACGACGAACGGCTCCGCAGCGGCGTACCGTGAAACACTTTCGGAGGTTGTGGCAGGCATGAGCGCCAAGGACTACGTGGAGAAGGACTACTACAAGGTCCTCGGTGTGCCCAAGGACGCCACCACCGCCGAGATCAAGAAGACGTACCGGAAGCTGGCCCGGGAGTTCCACCCGGACGCCAACAAGGGCGACGCCAAGGCGGAGGACCGCTTCAAGGACATCTCCGAGGCGTACGACGTGCTCTCGGACGACAAGCGCCGCAAGGAGTACGACGAGGCCCGCAGCCTGTTCGGCTCCGGCGGCTTCCGCTCCGGCGGGCCCGGCGGCGGCGCCTCCTTCGACTTCGGCGACCTCTTCTCCGGCTCCGCCAACCAGGGCGGCGGCATCGGCGACGTCTTCGGCGGCCTGTTCAACCGCGGCGGCCGGGCGGCCCAGCCGCGCCGCGGCGCGGACGTCGAGACCGAGGTGACGCTCTCCTTCGAGGAGGCCGTGGACGGCGCCACCGTGCCGCTGCGGATGACCAGTCAGGCGCCCTGCAAGGTCTGCTCCGGCACCGGCGCCAAGGCCGGCACCACGCCCCGGGTCTGCCCCACGTGCGTCGGCGCGGGCACCGTGAGCCGGGGCCAGGGCGCCTTCGCGCTCTCCGAGCCCTGCCGGGACTGCCGCGGCCGCGGCATGCTCGTCGACGACCCCTGCGCCGTCTGCCACGGCAGCGGCCGGGCCTCCTCGGCGCGCACCATGCAGGTCCGCATCCCGGCCGGGGTCCAGGCCGACCAGCGCATCCGGCTCAAGGGCAAGGGCGCCCAGGGCGAGCGCGGCGGCCAGCCCGGCGACCTCTACGTCACCGTGCACGTCGACCCGCACCCGGTCTTCGGCCGCAAGGGCGACAACCTGACCGTGACCGTGCCGGTGTCCTTCCCCGAAGCGGCACTTGGCGGCACCATCGAGGTGCCCACCCTGGCCGGCCCGTCGGTCAAGCTCCGCCTCCCGGCGGGCAGCGCCAACGGACTCACCCTCCGCGCCCGGGGCAAGGGCGCCACCCGCAAGGACGGCACCCGCGGCGACCTGCTGGTCACCGTGGAGGTCGCGGTCCCGAAGAGCGTCGAGGGCGACGCCCTGACGGCCCTGGAGCAGTACCGCGAGGCCACCGCCTCGGACGACCCACGAGCCGACCTCTTCCGGGCGGCGGAGGGAGCGTGACCAGATGCAGATGAACCAGGACCCCATCGGCCCCGGTCTCGGCGAGGGCCTGCCCGGCGGCACCCGCCGTTCCTCGGCCCCCCGGGTCTCCTACCAGCTCACCGAAGAGACACCCGTCTACGTCATCTCGGTGGCCGCCGAGCTCTCCGGCCTGCACCCCCAGACCCTGCGCCAGTACGACCGCCTCGGCCTGGTCTGCCCCGACCGCACGGCCGGCCGCGGCCGCCGCTACTCCGCCCGGGACATCCAGCAGCTGCGCGAGGTCCAGCGCCTCTCCCAGGACGAGGGCATCAACCTGGCCGGCATCAAGCGGATCATCGAGCTCGAGAACCAGGTCGCCGCACTCCAGTCCCGGATCACCGAACTAGCCGCCTCCCTCGACGGCGCCGCCACCGCCCTCCAGCAGCGCGAGGCCGCCGTCCACGCCTCCTACCGCCGCGACCTCGTCCCCTACCAGCAGGTCCAGCAGTCCAGCGCCCTGGTCGTCTGGCGCCCCAAGCGCTGACCACCGCCCGACCGCACGCCGGGAGCCGCCGATACCCTTCGGTCAGGGGGTGTCGGCGGCTCAGTCGTGGTGAGAGAGTGCGACCGAGTCATGATGACGGCGGCAAATTCGGTACTCCCGGTCGTCCATGGGCACAGCCCCATATGATCCCCGTTGGGCGCACGCCACCCGTCCATCCATGCAGCCGACGGCAAGGAGCCCAAATGACTGAGACGGACGAGCCAGGGCTCACTTCAGGCGGCTTGGGAGTGCTCTCCGCCGAGGCCCGGGAGCTCTACCGATCGGTCATACGGTCCCATGGCCGACTCCATCCGGCCGATGCCGATGGGGCCGTGCGCGGCTGCCTGCACGAACTGACGGACATCGGCCTGCTCGTCCCGGACACCGACAACCCGGAAGTCCTGGTCGCCGTCGACCCCGGGCAACTGTCCGTCCGCCTCAGCACCGCCTGGCAGCGGAAGGCTCTGGACCTGCTCAACCGGGCTGTGTCCCTGCCCACCGAACTCCAGGAACTGGCCGAATCATTCCGCGTACCCGAGCAGACCGGCGGAACGATCGAGTATGTCCGTGGCAAAGTCCTGATCAACCAACGGTTGGGCCAGCTGGTCAGCAGCTGCAGAGAAGAGATGCTCGCTGCCCAACCGGGCGGGCCGCGGCCGCCGGAGGCACTGGCCGGCGTGATCGACCGGGACCTCGAAATGCTGCGCCGCGGGGCGGACATCCGGACGATCTACCACCCGAGCACGCGGTACCACCCGGCGACGCGGGACTATGTTGCCTCGATAGCCGAGCACGGTGGTCAAGTCCGGACGCTCGACGAGCCCTACACGCGGCTTATCGTCATCGATCGCCGAACCGCCGTGATTCCGGTGGCCGAAGATCTCAACTTGGCCGCGTTCATTCATGACCAAGCCGTCATCAGCTACGTCGTCGAGGAGGTATTCGAGCGGAACTGGAGCCGAGGACTAGATTTTGACGGAACACGGACAGTTCCACCTCAAGTCGTTTCCCGGCTTCGCCAGACGATCATCGATCTCCTGTTGAAGGGGATCAACCACCGCGTTATCGCCCGGCGCCTGGGGATCAGCGAACGCACCCTGGCCCGCCATATCGCCGAGATGCGCGAGGAGTACCACGTCGAGTCGCTCTTCCAACTCGGCTACGTCCTGGCCCGCACCAACCCCGAGGCCATCGAGTCCACCGAAGCCTTCGGGTGACCTGTCATCGCCCGGACGCCCCGTTCGCCCGGGTGGGAACAGCAGGACCGTAGGACTCAGGTCCAGGCCGAGTCCAGCGGAGACACCGTCGTGGGCAGCCCCTTGGCCGTTGACTGGTCGGCCGAGACGACCTTCGTGGCCTTCGTCCAGGCGCTGTCTGCGGCTTGTGCCAGATTGCTGCCGGCCAACACCGCCGCACCCAGGGCCAGCGGCACGGCGACGAAGCGAACAAAGCGGCGCATGCGAGACATTGCGACCAAATCCTTCCTCGGGGTTATGCCTCACGAAAAATGAAGCCTCGAACATTAGCTCAGATCATGCCTCACTGTGAGGGCTACTGTCACTGCGCCCGCTTTCTGCTAGGTGCGTCATCTCGCTGCCAGGCAGCCAGATGCCACCATGTGTCAGTGGACGTACCGGCTCCAGCCGTTGGACGATCAGCACGTCTCACCAGGAGCAGTCCGCCATCTCCCTGGTGCTGACGCGGTCTCTGTCAGTCCTGCGACAGCTCGTCCCGAGGATCACCACCGAACCGGCACGGCACCGCGCCAACTGGGCGAATCTCCCTACCGCTCCGTCGGCTCCAGCTGTCAGCGCCCCCGCCCTTCCTCCCCCGGAGTCGACATGAGTGAGCCCTATCTGCGCGACCGCGCCACCCAGGCCCCCGAGGGTCGGCGCGCTCGGGTGTTCCTGGCCGCACCGCTCATGCGGCTGACCGGCCCGGCCGACAGCGTGGTGACGCTGGCCAGCCGGACTCGGCTGACCACCCTGCGCTCGACGCTGCTGCGCAGCGGCGCCGCCGTCTACAGCGCGCACCACAGCGACGCCTGGTCGGTGGCGGGCAAGGCGCCGGAGCCGCGGGTGCCCTCGGACTTCCGCGCCCTGCAGAGCGCCGATCTCGTCTTCGCGTACGTCGGTGCCCCGCTCTCGGCCGGCGTCAGCCTGGAGCTCGGCTGGGCCTCGGCGCTGCGCAAGCCGATCGTCCTGCTGGTGGACGAGGCGATCACCCACAACCCGCTGATCGCCACCATCGAGCAGGTCGCCCCCGTCCTGCCGCTGGTCTTCGACGACACCTGGTCGCAGGAGGCCCTGCACCACACCGTCGAGACCGCCCTCGACTGGGCCGGCATGGCCCTCTCCCTCCGCGAGGGCTTCTGGACCGCTCCCGGCGAGCAGTTCCCGCTGCCCCGCCAGGAGAGCAGCTTCGGCTACTGGACCCCCGGCGTCGCCACCGGCTGACCGCCGCCTCCCACACTTCCGTTCGCCCCGTACCCCCGGCGGGGCGAACGGTTCCCCCAGGGGTCAGCGCGGCTCTTGGCCGCGCTGACCCCTCATAAGCCACCCGAGCTGGTAGAGCGTGTTGGCGTCGTAGAGCTCCCGCAGCCGCGCGATGTGCCCCGCCACCGTCCGCTCGCTCAGCCCCAGCCGGCTCGCCACCGCGCGCTGGGTCAGCCCCTGCGCCAGCAGCCGGCCCACCTGCTCGTGCACCGGCGCCCCCTCCCCGGGCTCCGACAACGCACCCCAGCGGACCGGCTCCGCGCGTGCCCAGTCCCGCTCGAATGTGCCCACCAGGAAAGCCACCACTGCCGGATCCTCCACGAAGGCCGCGCTGCTGTTGTCCGCCGCAGCAGAAATAACCGCAACCCGGCGGTCGAAGATCAGCATCCGGGTGAACTGCTCACCCAACACCCTGATCTGGTAGCCGAGTTCACTGATCGCCGTCGCGTACTCGATCGTGGCGAAATCCGCCTTGACCGCAGGCTGGTAGATCGTGCGACCACTGCCGCCCTGCTGCAGGAAGCCGCGGATGCGGTCCATGGTCTGCTTCAGGTGCCCCGAGGGCGTTCCCGAGCCCGGCTGTACCGTCATCACCTCGTGACGGAGCTCCGTCTCCAACTGGATCAGCCGGTGCCTGATCGCCTCGGAGCCGCCGACGTGGTGGACCGCGCCGGATTGCTGGCTGCGGCGGGCCACTCTGTCGTAGCCACGGACCAGTTCCTCCAGCACGGCGGGTGCCTCCTCGGCCTGGGCCATCAGCCGGATACCGGCCGACCGCAGTTCGCCGCTGACCTGCTCCCCGATCGTCCTAGGGTTCACCGCCGACAGCGACTCGTCCGCCCGATGGTGCACCAGCAGTCCGATCTCCACCAACCGCAGAGCGACCGGGATCTCCGCCTCCGGCACATCCCGGAGCAGTACCCGCCCGCCCTGCTCCAGCACCACCAAGTAGAACGCGCGCTCGGCCGCGTCCGGCAACAACTCACTCACCCCGCATCACCCACCCCAACTGGAACAACGTCTCCGCGTCGTACAACTCCCGCAACCGCGCGATGTGCCCCGCCACCGTCCGCTCGCTCAACCCCAGCCGGCTCGACACCGCCCGCTGCGTCAGCCCCTGTGCCAGCAACCGCCCCACCTGCTCGTGCACCGGAGCGATCCGGTCGTCCGCGTCCGGGGCGCTCCAGCGGACGGGCTCCGCCCAGGCCCAGTCCCGCTCGAACACGCCGACCAGGAAGGCCACCACCGCCTGGTCCGCGACGAACGCCACGCCGGTGCTCCCGCCCTCCGCCGCGATGACGGCGAGCCGGCGGTCGAAGACCCGCACCGGGTTGAAGGACCCACCGTGCACGCGGACTTGCTGCCCCCACCCGCTGACCGTCGCGGCCCACCGCACCACCTCGGCGTCGGCCCTGGCCTCCGGGCCGTGGATCGTGCGGCCCACCCCGCCCTCGCGCAGGAAGCGCTCGACCCGGGCGAGCGACAGGTCAAGCTCCGGCCGCACCGCCCCACCGGCCGGCCAGGCCACCAGCACCTCGTACTTCAGCTCGGCCTCGATCTGCAGCATCCGGTGCCGCACCTCCTCGACCCCGCTCGGGTGGTGCACCGCTCCGGCCCTGGCCCCGGCACAGGCCGACTCGTCGAACCGGTAGGCCAGTTCCTTCAGCCACTCCGGCACCTCCTCCGCCTGGGCCACCAACCGGGCACCGGCAGAGCGCAGTTCGACGCCGATCCGGTCCCCTGCCACCCGCGGATCCACCGCCTCCAACGACTCGTCCGCCGGGCGGTGCACCAGCAGGCCGATCTCCACCAGCCTCAGCGCGAGCGGCAGTTCGGGCCCCGGCACGTCCCGGAACAGCACCCGGCCACCCTGCTCCACCACCGCCAGGTAGAACGCCCGCTCGGCCGCGTCCGGCAACAGCTCACTCATTCCGCATCACCCACCCCAATTGGAACAACGTCTCAGCACCGTGGATCTGCCGCAGCCGCGCGATGTGCCCCGCCACCGTCCGCTCGCTCAACCCCAACCGGCTCGCCACCGCGCGCTGGGTCAGGCCCTGGGCGAGGAGGCGGGCGATCCGGGCGTGGATGCGCTGCTGGGGGTCGGGCGGCTCTCCCCAGCGGACGGTCTCGGCACGCGTCCAGTCGCGTTCGAAAGCGCGGACCAGGTAGGCCAGTGCCGCCGGCTCCTCCACGAAAGCGGCCCGGGAGTGGTCCTCGGCCGCAGAGATCACCGCGACGGAGCGGTCGATGATGATCATCCGCTCCATCGGCTCGTCCAGCACCCGGACCTCGGCGCCGTGGGCCGTGACGGCAGCCGCGTACGCGACGGTCTCCGGCTGGTCGAGCACCACCGGTTGGTAGAGGGTGCGCATCCTCCCGCCGCGCTGGACGAACGCGAGGTCCTGCTGGGTCGCCACCACGATCGTCGCCACCAGGCGCGGCCCCGGCTGGACGGTGAGCAGTTCGCGCTTGCTCTCGGAGAGCAGCCGCGAGATCCGGTGGCGAATCCGGTCACGTCCCTCGACATAGCTGGTCTGCTGCTGGGACTCCACCGCCCACGACGTGGTCTCGTACGCACGGGTGAGTGCACCCAGCTCGTCCTGCAGCTCCTCGGACCGCTGCAGCATCCGGGTGGCCGCCCCGCGCAGGTCGGCACTGATCCGCGCGCTCACCTCACGGGGGCTGACCGCCAGGTACGCGCGCTCCTCCGGGTTGAAGATCAGCAGTCCGACGGTGTGCAGTTGCTCGAGCGCGGAGCGGTCAGCCTCCGCGACCGCGTCCCGGGTGATTCGGCCCCCCTCCACCAGGACCGCGAGGTAGAGAGCTCGGGCCGCTTCGTCGGGAATGACCGTTTCGAGGCGGGTTGGCGGATTGGCGGCCACTTCGGGTACTCCCTGTCGGATTTCACGCTCGGCCAAGAAGCATGATCTCAAGGAAGCCGGCCGGCACCGCACACCGGATCGTCGAAAACCGACGTATCCCCCGGGACCCGCCGCACATGGCGTACGCGAGCCCCGGGGAACCGTCGGTGCTGCACCGAGCGCTGGCGGCCCAGTGAGACGGAGCAGCAGCGTCTCACCGGCCCCGGGCGCCGGGCGCCATCACCACACATGGCGCCCCGCCCGGGTGCTCCTCCCCCCGTGGTGGCGGTGCCGACGCACCGCCCACCCCCACAGCTAGGAGCAGACCGCCGTCGCCGGGCTGGGGTGCCCGGGCGACTCGGCGTGATTCCACCCTCACAGCGCGGGGAGCCCGGAACAAGGGGCGCCCGGGTGCAGGTTCCCGCAGCTGCAGGAACCTGCACCGGATATCCCCCCACCTGCCGTTTCCACGGCCCTGAACTGCCGGTTCACCAACCACGGAGTCAGCTTTCGGGCCCGAACAACCCCTATCGACCCCACATTCCGAAACGCCAGGAAATTCCGTTCCCCGCCCATCCGCACCCACAGATGCCAGGCCCTACCGCAGCAGCCGCCCACCCGCCACAGCGGCCACCGTCCGGACCGAGGCCACCGCCCAGGCCAGCACCAGCAGCACCCACAGCCCCACCGCGAGCCCGCCGATCGCACCGACTCCGGTGTGCTTGGCCAGCCCCGCCGCGCCGGTGACCATGGTCCCGACCGGGAAGGTGAACGCCCACCAGGTCATCGCGAAGGGCATCTCCGCCCGCAGGGCCCGCAGGTTGGCGGCCAGAGCCACACCGAGCCAGAGCAGGGCGAAGCCCATCACGACGATGCCGTAGAGCTCGGCGAGGTCCAGGGTGGCGGTGGCGAGCTGCGGTGCGGCGACCCGCGAGGCGTCGGCCAGCTGGTTCACGGCGGTGGTGGACTGGCCGAGCGGGCCGAGCACCAGGAAGAGCGAGGGGGTGAGGATCAGGCTCGGCAGCTTGCTGTGCACCAGGCCGGTGAGGACGATCGGCAGCAGGAGCAGGGTGCCGAGCAGACCGGCCCCGAGCAGGGCGAAGCAGCCGTAGAACATCGCCACCTGGGCGCCGTCCGAAGCCAGATGAGGGATCAGCGCCGGGCCGAGGGCGCCCGCGACCACCGGGGCGACGGCGGGCAGCAGCCAGGTGGGGTTGGCGTTCAGCGGGGACACCCGGTGCCGGGTGATCAGCAGGTACGGGATGCCCACGGCCACCGCGAGCCCGTACAGGGTGCCCGCCGACCAGAGCGCCAGGTCGATCCCCACCGCCGCCGAGGTACCGATCACCGACGACCCGACGGCCAGGGTGCCGTACCCGACGGCCAGCATTGCCATCGGCGGACAGCCGTAGAAGACGGCGGTGGCGGGGTTGTCGAGCAGCATCGCCCGGGCCGCCTCACGGTGCTTGGCGAAGTGGACCAGCCGGGCGGCCACCAGCACGGCCAGCATGCCCAGCGAGAGCGCCCACACCGCCTGGGCGAAGCCGAGCAGGCCCGGCACCTGCACCGGCAGGGCGGCCGCGCCGTTGGCGGTGATCGCGGTGCCCATGACGGCGGCGTACCAGTTGGGGCCGAGCTGGCTGAGGTCGAGCCGGAAGCCGGTGAGGGAGGTGGTGCGGGGTGCGGTGATGGTGGCCATGCATCCACCGTCCCCCGCGCGGGCGGGCGCCGGTAGCGCGCTCGGGGCTATGGACACATAGCCTGGCCCTATGACCGGCACCACCCCCATCAGCCGACCCGATGCCTCCGGGGCCACCGCCGCCACCTGGCCCGATGCCCTCGGCACACCTGGGGCCGCCCCGTGAACACCCCGCCCGCCCTCTCCCCCCGGGTGCCCGAACTGGGCGCGCTGGAGCTGCTGCTGGCCGTCGCCCGGCTCGGCAGCGTCGGCCGGGCCGCGGCCGAGCTGGGCGTGAGCCAGCCGGCCGCGAGCGCGCGGATCAAGGGGATGGAGCGCCAGATCGGGGTGCCGCTGCTCGAGCGCTCACCCCGGGGCAGCACTCCGACCCAGGCCGGACGGCTGGTGGTGGAGTGGGCCCGCAACGTGGTGGAGGCGGCCCGCTCGCTGGACGCGGGCATCGACGCGCTGCGCGAGCACCGCGACACCCGGCTGCGGGTGGTGGCCAGCCTGACGGTGGCCGAGTACCTGATGCCGGGCTGGCTGCTCGCCCTGCACGAGGCGAGCCCGGACACCGCGGTGACCCTGCGCACGGCGAACTCGGCCGATGTCGCGGCGCACGTACTGGCGGGCGACGCCGACCTCGGCTTCGTCGAGGGCCCGGACACCCCGCCGGGGCTCTCCGGCGCGGTGGTGGCGGCCGACCGGCTGGTGGTCGTGGTCGGCCCGGACCACCCGTGGGCCCGGCGGCGGGCGGCCGTCCCCGGCGCCGAGCTGGCCGCCACCCCGCTCGTCCTGCGCGAGCCGGGCTCGGGCACCCGCGAGGTGCTGGACCAGGCGCTCGCGCCCTTCGGCGGGACCGCCCCGCCCCGCCTCGAGCTGGCCTCCTCCACGGCGCTCAAGGCGGCCGCGATGACCGGGGCAGGGCCGGTCTGCCTGAGCGAGCTGGCGGTGATGGAGGAGCTGGCCACCCGGCGGCTGGTCGAGGTGCCGGTGGCGGACATCGACCTGCACCGCCCGCTGCGGGCCGTCTGGCCGGCCGGTCAGCGCCCGGCGGGCCCGGCCCGCGAGCTGCTCGGCCTGACCCGCAAACTGCCCCGGCGGAACTGATCGTGGAAAGTTGAGCCACCTGAGCTCAACTTCCTGCATACTGATAGAGGCAACACAGTCAGCGAGAGACCAGGAGGCCGCACACCCGTGGACGCCAGCAAGTTCACCAGTAAGACGCAGGACGCCCTGTCCGCCGCGATCCGGCAGGCGAGCGCCGCAGGAAACCCGGACGTCAAGCCGGTGCACATCCTGCTGGCCCTGCTCGAGCAGCCCGAGGGCATCACCCGCCCGCTGCTGGAGGCCGTGGGCGCGGACGCGGCAGCCGTCACCGCCGCCGCCAACCGCCTGCTCAAGACCCTCCCGCAGGCCCAGGGCTCGACGGTGGCCGCGCCGCAGCTCGCCCGCGACACCATGGCCGTGCTCGCCGAGGCGGGCCAGCAGGCCGACAAGCTGGACGACCAGTACCTCTCCACCGAGCACCTGCTGGTCGGCCTGGCCGCCGAGGGCGGCGAGGTCGCCGAGCTGCTGGCCCAGCACGGCGCCACCCCCAAGGCCCTGCTCGCCGCCTTCACCGAGGTGCGCGGCAGCGCCCGGGTCACCTCGCCGGACCCGGAGAGCACCTACAAGGCGCTGGAGAAGTACGGCACCGACCTCACCCAGGCCGCCCGCGACGGCAAGCTGGACCCGGTGATCGGCCGGGACCAGGAGATCCGCCGGGTGGTCCAGGTGCTCTCCCGCCGCACCAAGAACAACCCCGTCCTGATCGGTGACCCGGGCGTCGGCAAGACGGCCGTGGTCGAGGGCCTGGCCCAGCGCATCGTGGCCGGTGACGTGCCGACCTCGCTGCGCGGCAAGCGCCTGGTCTCGCTCGACCTGGGCGCGATGGTGGCCGGGGCGAAGTACCGGGGCGAGTTCGAGGAGCGCCTCAAGGCGGTGCTGAACGACATCAAGTCCAGCGACGGCCAGGTGATCACCTTCATCGACGAGCTGCACACCATGGTCGGCGCGGGCGCCGGTGGCGACTCCGCGATGGACGCGGGCAACATGCTCAAGCCGATGCTGGCCCGCGGCGAGCTGCGGATGGTCGGCGCCACCACGCTGGACGAGTACCGCGAGCGGATCGAGAAGGACCCGGCCCTGGAGCGCCGCTTCCAGCAGGTGCTGGTCGGCGAGCCCAGCGTGGAGGACACCATCGCCATCCTGCGCGGCCTCAAGGGCCGGTACGAGGCGCACCACCACGTGCAGATCTCGGACGCCGCCCTGGTCGCCGCCGCCACCCTCTCGGACCGGTACATCACCTCCCGCTTCCTGCCCGACAAGGCGATCGACCTGATCGACGAGGCGGCCTCCCGGCTCCGGATGGAGATCGACTCCTCCCCGGTCGAGATCGACCAGCTCCAGCGCGCCGTCGACCGGCTGCGGATGGAGGAGCTGGCCCTGGAGAAGGAGTCCGACCCGGCCTCCGTCGAGCGGCTCTCCCGGCTGCGCCGCGACCTCGCGGACAAGCAGGAGACCCTCAACGGGCTCAACGCCCGTTGGGAGCAGGAGAAGAAGAGCCTCAACCGGGTCGGCGAGCTCAAGGAGCGCCTGGACGACCTGCAGAGCGCCCTCGAACGCGCCCAGCGCGACGGGGACTTCGAGCGGGCCTCCAAGCTGATGTACGCCGAGATCCCGGCCGCCGAGCGGGAGTTGGCCGAGGCGCAGGAGCGCGCCGCCGACGAGGACGCCACCGAGTCGATGGTCAAGGAGGAGGTCGGCCCGGACGACGTGGCCGACGTGGTCAGCGCCTGGTCCGGCATCCCGGCCGGCCGCCTGCTCGAAGGCGAGAGCGCCAAACTCCTGCGCATGGAGGAGGAGTTGGGCCGCCGCCTGATCGGCCAGAGCGAGGCCGTGCAGGCCGTCTCGGACGCGGTGCGGCGCACCCGCTCGGGCATCGCCGACCCGGACCGCCCGACCGGCTCCTTCCTCTTCCTCGGCCCGACCGGCGTCGGCAAGACCGAACTCGCCAAGGCCCTGGCCGACTTCCTCTTCGACGACGAGCGCGCCATGGTCCGGATCGACATGAGCGAGTACGGCGAGAAGCACTCCGTCTCCCGCCTGGTCGGCGCCCCGCCCGGGTACGTCGGCTACGAGGAGGGCGGCCAGCTCACCGAGGCCGTCCGGCGCCGCCCTTACAGCGTGGTGCTGCTCGACGAGGTGGAGAAGGCCCACCCCGAGGTCTTCGACGTGCTGCTGCAGGTGCTCGACGACGGCCGGCTCACCGACGGCCAGGGCCGCACGGTGGACTTCCGCAACGCGATCCTGATCCTGACCTCGAACCTGGGCTCGCAGTTCCTGGTGGATCCCTCGATCGAGCAGGACCGCAAGAAGGACCTGGTCCTGGAGACCGTCCGGACGGCCTTCAAGCCGGAGTTCCTCAACCGGCTGGACGACATCGTGGTCTTCGACCCGCTGGGCACCGAAGAGCTCAGCCGGATCGTGGACCTGCAGGTCGCCCGGCTGGCCGACCGCCTGCGCGAGCGCCGGCTGACCCTGGAGGTCACCCCGGCCGCCCGCGACTGGCTGGCGCTGACCGGCTACGACCCGGCGTACGGGGCCCGGCCGCTGCGGCGGCTGGTGCAGTCGGCGATCGGCGACCAGCTGGCCAGGGCGATCCTCTCCGGCGCCGTCCACGACGGGGACACCGTGGTGGTCGAGCGGGACGGGGAGGGCGACCGGCTCACCGTCCGCGCCGGGCTCTCGCTCGGCAAATAGCCTGCTCGGACACCCCACGGGGGCTCCCCGAACCGTCCGGTTCCGGATCTTCCGGGCACCGGCCGGGGAGCCCCTGTGTCCAGGACGCCGAATGAGGCAGGATGGAGACGTGGAAGGGCGGCCCCTGAGTCCCAGCCACCCTTGTTGTGCACTGAGAATCAGAAGGACCTCCCATGAGCATCGACCCGTCGTCCATCCCCTCCTTCGGCGTCCCGCAGCCCCCGCAGGGCGGCCAGCCCGGTGGTGGCCCGGCCGGCCCGCCGCCCGTCATCGTGCCGAACCAGGATCTGGTCGTGCAGCTGCTCAACCAGATGCAGCTCAAGCACGTGGTGGACGAGGAGGGTGACCTCACCGCCCCCTGGGACGGCTTCCGCGTCTACTACATGTTCCGCGGCGAGCAGAAGGAGCTCTTCGCGGTCCGCGCCTTCTACGACCGCGCGTACCCGCTCGAGGACAAGCACGAGATCCTCGACCTGATCGACGAGTGGAACCGCGAGACCCTCTGGCCCAAGGTCTACACGCACACCCACGAGGACGGCGTGGTCCGCCTGATCGGCGAGGCCCAGATGATCGTCGGCACCGGCGTCAACCTGGACTACTTCGTCACCACCGTGGCCAACTGGACCCAGGCCGCCGTGGGCTTCGAGCAGTGGATCGTCGAGCGCCTCGGCCTGCAGAAGGACATCGAGGGCGAGGCGGGCCCCGCCGAGGGCGAGGCCCCCGAGGAGGGCTGACCTCCCCCGCGCACTCCCCGGACGCCCGCTCCGCCACCCCGGCAGGGCGGGCTCCGTCGTCCCTAGCACAGGTGGGGCATCCGGCGCAGGGCAATCGGAGATTCCGCCCTCTTGCGCCCTGAACCGCCCCAGCATGGGTGTGGGAAAGGGCGCGGCGGACCGCGCCATGCGCTCTAGGAGTTGTCGGATGCAGATGTGGGCGGCCTGCCTGTGGGGGCTCGGCGGCGCGGGTGCCGCCGAGGGGGTGCGCCTCCTCGTGGCCATGTACGCCGTCAAGGACTTCCCCTGGCGGCAGGACGGGCAGCTCAAGCTGGGTCCGTACGCGGTCGCGGCCGCCATCAGGCTGGTCCTGGGCGTGCTCGTCCCCGCCGTGTTCGCGGCCTCGCACCTGGTGACTACGCCGATGAGGGCGTTCGCCTGCGGCGTCTGCGCGATGGGGACCGTCCTGTACCTGCTCGCCGGGCGGGGTCCGCAGCAGGGTCCGCCGACCCTGCCCGAGGAGCAGCCGGGAGCGTCGACCAGCCTGATGATCTACCCCCGGGGCGACCAGCAGGACCAAGCGCCCACCCCCCGCAGGAGGCGTCGTGGCCGGTGACTTCCGCAGGTGGCTCCGTGCCGCCCTGGCCTTCGAGCCGCTCCACCTCCCGGGCCCGCGCGCCAGTCTGCCCAACGCCGAGCTGGCCGGTTCGGACCTGTGCGGCGCGGACCTGCACGCCTCGGACCTGACCGGGGCCAGCCTGTTCGGGGCCCGGCTCCACGGTGCCGACCTCCGCGCGGCGATCATGACCGACACCAACCTCTGCGGCGCCCAGCTCCGGCGGGCGGACCTCTCCGACGCCCGGCTCGCCGACGCCAACCTGTACGGCGCCGACCTCTCCGGCGCCAACCTGATGCGGGCTCAGCTCTACAACGCGCACCTGGCCGCCGCCCGCCTGGACAGTGCCCGGCTGGCCGACTCCGACCTTCGCTACGCGCTGCTGACCGGGGCCGCGATGGACGACGCGGACCTGAGCCGGGCCCGCCTGTCGGAGGCCGTGCTGGCCCGCACCACCCTGCGCCGGGCCCGGCTCGGCCGGGCCGACCTCGCCGGGGCGTTCGCCTCCGCGGTCGACTTCACCGGCGCCGACCTCACCGGCTCCACCCTGGACCGCGCCTGCCTGCGCGACGCGACCCTGGTCGGCGGGGACTTCACCGCGGCCAGCCTGGCCCACGCCGACCTCACCGACGCCGACCTCACCGGCGCCCGCCTCGACGGCGCCTACCTCATGGGCGTCACCTGGTCGCTGCGCACCGGCTGGCCCGCCCCGCTCTACATGGACATCCGCACCCGCTCCGAGGAAGTCCTCCCGGGCGTCTTCCGCATCGTCGGCGCGGAGTCCCGCCTCGGCGAGCTCACCCCGGTCTGACGGACGGCCGCACGGTGCCCCGGGCCGACCGGTGCTTGTCCAGCACTCGCCGGGCGTCAGAGGATGGCTCCGACTACGAGCCGTGAGGGAGCCACCATGGGTGCAAGGCCGCTGCTGAACCGCCGACTGGCCGGGATGGGTACGACGATCTTCGCGGAGATGTCCGCGCTGGCCGTCGCCACCGGGTCGGTCAACCTGGGGCAGGGTTTCCCCGACACGGACGGGCCCGAGGAGGTCCGGGAGGCGGCCGTTCAGGCGCTGCGCGCGGGCAAGGGCAACCAGTACCCGCCCGGCCCCGGCGTCCCCGAGCTGCGTACCGCGATCACCGAGCACCAGCAGCGCTTCTACGGCCTGAGCTACGACCCCGACACCGAGGTCCTGGTCACCGCCGGCGCCACCGAGGCCCTCGCCGCAGCGCTCCTCGCCCTGCTCGAACCGGGTGACGAGGTGATCGCCTTCGAGCCGTTCTACGACTCCTACGCCGCCTGCATCGCGATGGCCGGTGCCACCCGAGTGCCCCTCACCCTCCGGGCCCCCGACTTCCGCCCCGACCTGGACGAGCTGCGCTCCCTCATCACCCCGCGCACCCGCCTCCTCCTGCTCAACACCCCGCACAACCCCACCGGCACCGTGCTGCACCCCGACGAGCTCGCCACCATCGCCGAACTCGCCGTCGAGCACGACCTGTTGGTCATCACCGACGAGGTCTACGAACACCTCGTGTTCACCGGCACCCACCACCCCCTCGCCGCCCTCCCCGGCATGCGCGAGCGCACCGTCTCCATCTCCTCGGCCGGCAAGACCTTCTCCTTCACCGGCTGGAAGGTCGGCTGGGTGACCTCCTCCCCCGAGCTGGTCGCCGCCGTCCGCACCGCCAAGCAGTACCTGACCTTCGTCAGTGCCGGCCCCTTCCAGTACGCCGTCGCCGAGGCCCTGCGCCTGCCCGACACCTACTTCGAGACCTTCCGCGCCGACCTCACCCGCAAGCGCGACCTGCTCTCCGCAGGTCTGACCGCCGCCGGCTTCCAGGTCTTCGAGCCCCAGGGCACCTACTTCATCACCACCGACATCACCCCCCTCGGCGAGAAGGACGGCCTGGAGTTCTGCCGCTCCCTCCCGGAGCGCTGCGGCGTGGTCGCCATCCCCAACGTCGTCTTCTACGACAACACCGAGGCCGGCCGCAGCCACGTCCGCTTCACCTTCTGCAAGCAGGACGCCGTCCTGGAGGAGGCCGTCGGGCGGCTGGCGCGGCTGCGCGGCCGCTGAGGGGTCAGCCCTTCAGGAACTCCAGGATGTCGCAGTTGAGTTGTTCGGCGTGGCTGACGTACAGGCCGTGGCCGCCGGTGGGGTACTCGCGGTAGGTGCAGCCGGGCAGCAGTTCGGCGGTGCGGCGGCCGGTGAGCTCGGCGGGGGCGGAGAAGTCGGCGCCCCCGTGCACCACCAGGGCCGGGACGGTGACCCGGCTCAGCGCCTCCCGGCTGTCGGTGTGGAAGGCCGCCTGCTGGATCTGCAGGGTGGCCCAGGGCGAGGCGGACAGGCACTGGCGGTAGGTGACGTCGATCTGCCCGGGCGAGACCTCGTTGCCCAGGTGGGTGGCGAAGAACGCCTGGGTCTGGTCGGCCAGCCACCTGCCCCGGTCGGCGCGGATCCGGCCGAACATGTGCTCCGCGACCTCCGCCGGGACACCGACCGGGTTGTCCTCGGTCAGCTTCAGGAACGGCAGGGCCGCCGAGAGGAACACAGCCCGCGCCACCCGCCCGCCGCCGTGGCGGGCCAGGTAGCGGGCGACCTCGGCGCCCCCGGCGGAGTGGCCGACCAGGACCGCCTCGCGCAGGTCCAGGTGGTCCAGGAGGGCAGCCAGGTCCTCGCTGGTGGTGTCGAGGTCGTACCCGCCCGACGGGCGGTCCGAGCGGCCGTGGCCCCGGCGGTCGATCGCGATGCAGCGGTACCCGCGCTCGACGAAGAACGGGATCTGGTACTCCCACATGTCGGTGTTCAGCATCGCGCCCGCGACAAGGACGATCGGCGTGCCCGTCCCGTAGTCCTCGTAGGCGAGCCGGGTGCCGTCGTGCGTCTCGAAGTACATGTGTCCCCTCCGTCGGAGTGCCGGTCTGGTACCGCCGAGGCTAGGCAGCCCGCGCCGTGGCGGAATCAGTCACGGATAGGTACGCGGCCCGACAGGTGCGCGCACACGGCCTCCATCGCCTGCCGGACGGCGCCGCGGGCCTCCTCGGTCGGCTCGGAGCAGTCGAAACCGTGGCGGCAGTGCGGGGCGTCGACCAGCTCGACCGCCGCGCCGCAGCCGTCCGCCGCGTCGAGGAAGCCGGCCACCGTCGCGGCGATCTCGGGGGATTCCAGCCCGGCCCGGGTCAGTACGACCGGGAGAGCCCCGGCCATCGGCAGCGCGGCCGCCGGGTCGAAGGCCGGATCGACGCCCGCCCAGCCGGGCAGCGGGGCCAGCACCGGGTAGGTCGCGGCCACGCAGCGCAGCCAGGGCGCCGGGGCGGCCAGGTACGGGCTCAGCAGCAGACCGGCGCCGGAGAAGAACCAGAGGGCGATCCGGTCCGGGTCGACCCTGGGGTCGGCCCGGAGCAGCCCGACCGCCTCCGCGAGATCCTCCGACGCGGTCGGATAGTCGGACAGTCCGTGCAGCCGGTGGTCCAGCACGGCCCCGACCAGGCCCCGGCCGGCGAGCAGCCGGGCGTAGCCGAGGTAGAGCGGCCAGTCGCGGGGCGTCGGGGTGAGCCCCCGGGGCAGCGGGCCGCCGTGCACCAGCAGCACCGCCGGGCGCGGCCCCTCGGCCGCCGGCAGGTGCAGGTCGACCAGGCCGGTCCGGACCCGGGGCGCTTCGGCGGCGTCCAGCACGAACGGCCGCTCGTGGAAGGGCCTGGTCACCGCCGGGGTGAGCCGCCGGCCGCCGCCCGCCGCCGCGAGCAGCAGCGCCGCGGTGAGCTCCTCGGGGCAGGAGAGCATCGGCCAGTGCCCGGTGGCCAGCTCGAAGAAGCCGACCGATGGTTCGGCCAGGGCCTGGAACTGCGGCATCCCGGAGGACACCAGCTGCTGCACGCCCGCGATGCTCGCGCCCGAGGCGGTGCACAGGATGCCGCTGCTCGGCACGGCCGCCAGGGCGCCGGTCAGCCGCAGCGGCCGGGTCAGCACGGCCCCCGGGCAGGGCTCGGAGAGTGCGGAGAGCCGCTCCAGATCCTCCGGGGTCAGGCCCGCGGTCGAGCCGAAGCGCGCCCACTCCCCCGGCGCGGGGGCGGGCACCAGGGCCTGCGGCCGGTCCCGCAGCAGGGCCTGCGTCGCGGGATCTGGCAGCAGCGCGAGCGGCGCGTCGCCGTCCTGCGGCGGAGCGGTGTCCAGGTGGACGATCCGGGCCACCCGCCCGGTCCGCTGCCGGGCGGCGGCGAGCAGCGGGTGCAGGCCGTAGTCGTGCCCCACCAGCACCACCTGCGGAGCGGCGGCCGAGTCGATCAGCCGCAGTACCTCCCCGGCATGGCTCTCCGGGTCCGCGGAGAACGTCACCGCGTGCACCTCGGCCCCCGCTGCCCCCAGCCTCCCGCTCACCGCGTCCCACAGCGAGCCGTCGGTGAACGGCCCGGAGGCCAGGACGAACGCGGTCGTGATCTTGTCTTCGATTCGCATACGCGTACGGTAGAAACTCCCCTTACCGGAGGTTCAAGTCTTGCGGACGCACGATCTGTTGACCATCGGTGAGCTGGCCGCCCGGGCGGGCGTGAGCGTCCGGGCGGTGCGCTTCTACTCCGACCAGGGGCTGCTGCCGGAGGCGGACCGCAGCAGCGGCGGCCACCGCCGGTACGCACCGCAGGCGCTGGAGCGACTGCGGCTGATCCGCTCGCTGCGCGGGCTCGGGGTGCCCCTGCCGGAGGTCGCGGCGGCCCTCGAGGAGGAGCAGCGGCTGGGGCAGGTGGTCGAGCGGCAGCTGGACGCCGTCGCCGGGGAGCTGCGGGCGCTGCGCTGGCGCGAGGCGGCGCTGCAACTGCTGCACACGGGCCCGCCCGGGGAGCGGGCCGAGCTGCTGCGCCTGGTGGGCGCGCTCGGCTCCCCGCCGAGCACGGACAGCCTGGCGCGCTACTGGCGCCGGGTGCTGCCGACCCGCCTCCCCGCCCGGCTGGCCGCCGCCGTGGTGGACGCCGCCGTACCGCCGGTGCCCGAGGCACCCGCGCCCGGGCAGGTGCTCGCCTTCGCGCGCCTGCACCAGCTCACCGGCTCCGCGAGCGACGCGTGCCTGGCCGAGCACCGGCCGGTTGTTCCCCGGCCCGAACTGCTCTACGAAGGCCTGCGCGAGGCCTACGAGTTGGCCGCCCCCGCGCTCACCGCGGGCCGCGCACCCGAGGCCGGCGAGGCGCTCGACTGCTTCGTCGCCGCGCACGCCCGGGCCCAGGACCGCCGGGACACCCCCGCCTTCCGCCGCGAGCTGCGCCACACCCTGGCAGGCGGGGAGCACCCGGTCATGCGGCGCTACTGGAGCCTGGCCGGCGAGCTCTCGCCGGTGCCCACCCTCGGTGCGGCGAACGGCTGGCTGAGCTCCGCTCTGAACGCCTGAGCGGACGAGCGGGAGCACGGGGGCGCACTCTGGGCTCGCACGGCGCGCGCTCGGGTTTTGGGGGCGCGCAGCGGACAGAGTTGTTCACCGGGGTGATCAGACCCTGTCGACCACAGCGCCCAGACTGGTGAAAGCCTGCTGAAGATGGGTAAATCCCTGACGGACCCGGAGAATTCGTGCTTCTCTGCTGCTGAATCTCCAGCCGGAATCCTTCCTTCCACGGTCGGCCGCGCCAGGCGCCGCACAGCCCCGAAGAGCCCGCCACTGCCGGGCCGGAGGCTGCACGGCCGGCGCGTACGGAGCTGAAACGCGGAGCCCAGCATGCTCACCACACTGCAGACTTCCTATACGGACACCCGCGCCGGTGACCTGGCGTGGTGCCTGGGCGGCGAACCGCTGCCCGCGCTCGCGGTGCGCGACCTCAGACTCGACGGTCCGGACGCCCCCGGCCTCGGATCCACCACCCGCGGCACCCTGCAGCTGCGCCTGCTCGGCGCGTCCCACCAGGTCATCCTGGCCGCCGGCCCCGGCGAGTGCCTGGAGACGGTGGCCTGCCTGCCCGGCCGCCAGACCCCGCTGCCGGCCCGGGTGGCCAAGCAGGTCGCGGGCTGGGAGTACGAGTTCGCGGCCCGGATCGAGGAGCTGCCGCCGCACATCTTCGCCGCCCGCGCCCAGGAGCTGCTCGCCCTGGTGGAAGGGCACCCGCGCGCCCTGGCCGGGGTCTTCCCCGGCGATCCGAGCGCCTTCACCGCCCTGGTCGCGCACGGTGACCAGAACCGGGTGCTCTGGCGCACCTGGCACGCCTACCCGCAGGAGGGCCGCCTGGTCTGCACCCGGTCCTCGCTGACCGTCCGCACCGTTACAGAGAGCACGGAGAGCGCAGCGAGCGCAGCAAAGACCGAGAGCGCCGAGAGCGCCGGAACCACCCTCCCGAGCGAAACGAATCGCACAGACTGATGAACCGTCAACTCCCGATACCGGCCTGTCCGTCGAATGGGTGCAGCTATCGACGCCAGCCGTCGCCTAGCGTTTGGCCATGATCAACCATCTGGGGGAGGGCCCACCCGTCCAGCCGGACCTCGGCGAGCCGCTCGACCACCCCCGGGCGGCCATACCGGACGGCGCCCACCGGCTGCCCCGGCCCCGGCGCGCGAGCCCCCGCACGGCCCGCGCGCTGGTGCTGCTGGCCGCCTTCGTCTGTGCGGCCTGCGGTCTGGTGTACGAGCTCGAACTCGTCGCCCTCGGTGGGTACTTGCTCGGTGACACGATGACCCAAACCTCCATCGTGCTCTCCGTGATGGTCTTCGCCATGGGCGTCGGCTCGCTGCTCGCCAAGCGGCTCACCCGCCGCCCGGCGACCTCCTTCGCCCTGGTCGAGTGCGCGCTGGCACTGACCGGCGGGCTCTCCGTCCTGGTGCTGTACAGCTGCTGGGCCTGGCTCGACCGGTACCGCGCCACCAGCGCCGGGCTGGTCGGCGCCACCTTCCTGATCGGCGCCCTGATCGGCGCCGAGATCCCGCTGCTGATGACGCTGATCCAGCGGATCCGCCGGGAGGACGCCGGCCGGGCCGCCGCCGACCTGTTCGCCGCCGACTACGTGGGCGCGCTGATCGGCGGGCTGGCCTTCCCGTTCCTCCTGCTGCCCGCGCTCGGCCAGGCCACCGGCGCGCTGGTCACCGGCGCCGTCAACGCGGTGGCCGGGGCCGCCGTGGTGCTCTGGCTGTTCCGGGACGAGCCCTCCCCGCGCGCCCGGCTGCTGCTCTGGGCGGGCTGCGGGCTGGTGCTGATCACCCTGGCGCTGGCCGCCGCCTGCACCGGCGCCATCGAGCGGGCCGCCCGGCAGGCGCTCTACGGCGCCCAGGTGCGCTTCGCCACCCAGAGCGGCGGGCACGAGATCGTGCTCACCGGAGGGCCCGGCCCCCAGGTGCCACCGCAGCGGGAGGCGCCGCTGGAGCTCTTCCGGGACGGCCGCCCGGTGGTCTGCGGGCCGGACGAGTACCGCGACCACGAGGCCCTGGTGCACCCCGCGCTGGCCGCCGGGCCGCAGGGCCGGGTGCTGCTACTCGGCGGCGGGGACGGGCTGGCCCTGCGCGAGGTGCTGCGCCACCCGGCGGTGAGCGAGGTGCTGGTGGTGGCGGACGACCCGGCACTGCCCGCGCTGGCCCGCGACGACCAGGGCCTGGCCGCCCTCGGCGGGCACTCCTTCGCCGACCCCCGGGTCCGGCTGGTCACCGCCGAACCGCTGGACTGGCTGCGCACCGACCGGGACAGTTTCGACGTGGTGCTGGCCGACCTGCCGGCCGACGGCCACGACCTGACATACACCACGGTCGAGTTCTACGGCCTGGCCACCACCCGGTTGGCCCCGGCCGGCCGGATCGCCGTCCGCACCGGCCCGCCCGGGCCCGGGGTGTGGGCCGGGGAGTCCGCCCTGCGCGCCGCCGGACTGCGGACCGTCCCGTACGCGGCCGCCCCGGGCCCCACCCACTGCGCCCGCGGCCCCGCCGAGGGCCAGACCTTCGTGCTCGCCGCCCGCGAACAGCCCCGACTCACCCTCGACCCCGACGCCCCGCCCCCGCGCTCCCTGACCCCCGACACCCTCCAGGCCTCCGCCGGCCTCCTCGCCGCCCGGCGCCCCGCCGACCTGCCCGCCCCGCCCACCCTGCTCGGGTGACCGCCCACGCCTGCGCCAGTCGTACCAACCGGGGTGGTCAACCTGACGGCAAGGCTCCGCCACGGGGAGGTGGGTGGGTAGGCTCGCAGGCATGGAGCACGAGGTAGTCGTACCGCTGTCGGCCGAGGTCGCCGTGAAGGCCCTCCGGGAGCCCGACCTGCTGGCCCGCTGCGTCCCGGGGCTGAGCGTCGACTCCGTCCAGGGCCAGGAGATCACCGGCCGGCTGCGGGTGCGGATCGGCAGCTCGACCATCACCTACCGCGGCTCCCTCTCGCTCATCGAAGGCCGCGCGGGCGTGCTCACCGTGCTCGCCGAGGGCCAGGAGGCCCGGGGCGACGGCGAGGTCACCGCGACCCTGCGGATCGCGGCCGAGCCGACCGCGCAGACCGGGCGGAGCGCCGAGGGCGAGAGCGAGGGCGAGAGCGGCGCGCTGCTCCGCTTCACCGGGGACCTCACCGCCTCCGGCCGGCTCACCGAGTACGAGCAGACCGCGCTCGCCACGGCCGGCCGCCGCATCCTCGACCGCTTCGCGGCCGCCCTCGCGGTGGAGACCGGCGAGGTCGAGCCGCCCACCGCCACGGTGCTCTACCTGGAGGACCACGCCGGCTTCGGCGGCGACCTGGACGACGACCTGACCGACCTGATCGCCTTCTCCGACGAGCCGGGCGGCCCCGCCCCGGACGAGCCGGCCGAGCCGGTGATCGTCCCGGACTCCCCCGGCGACCTGCCGTACGTCTTCCAGTCCGTCCCGTCCGCCGCCGAGCTGGGCGGCGAGGGGCCGGTGCGCCGCAGCATCGTCGGCCGCTCGGCCGAGGAGGTCGACCACGCCCCGCCGCGTGGCCGCTACGCCCCCGCCCCGCCGGCCCGCAGCGCCCGCGCCCGCGCCGCCAGCCGCTGGGTCGGCCCCGAGGCCGTCCCAGCCCACGGCGGCTTCGGCGGCTCCTCGATGCCCTGGGTGATCGGCGGCGGGGTCGCCCTGCTCGGCGGCGCCGTCGTCCTGGTCCGCGCCCTGCGACGACGCTGATCACGTAGCAGCCCCTAGACTGGCTGCTCATGAGCAACGACCGCGACGCCCTGCTGGCGCAGATCAAGGACAAGGCCGTCGTACACGGCAAGGTCACCCTCTCCTCCGGCCTCGAGGCCGACTACTACGTGGACCTGCGCCGCATCACGCTGGACGCGCAGGCCGCCCCGCTGGTCGGCCGGGTGATGCTGGACGCCACCGCCGACCTCGACTACGACGCCGTGGGCGGGCTGACCCTGGGCGCCGACCCGGTCGCCGCCGCGATGCTGCACGCCGCCGCCGCCCGCGGCCGCGAGCTGGACGCCTTCGTGGTCCGCAAGGCGGGCAAGGCGCACGGCCTGCAGCGCCGCATCGAGGGCCCGGACGTCAAGGGCCGCCGGGTGCTGGCCGTCGAGGACACCTCCACCACCGGTGGCTCGGTGCTCACCGCCGTCGAGGCCCTGCGCGAGGCGGGCGCCGAGGTGGTCGGCGTCGCGGTGATCGTCGAGCGCGGCGCCGCCCCGGCGATCGAGAAGGCCGGTCTGCCGTACTACACCGCCTACACCCTGGACGACCTCGACCTGGGCTGAGCAACACGAAACGGCCGGGGTTTCACGTGAAACAACGTGATACCCCGGCCGTTCCGCTGTCCGGACTCAGCCCTTGCGGTGACGCCCGCTGCCGGCCGGCTCGGCGTCCGCGTCCACGCCACCGGCGCGCTTCTTCTTCCGCTCCCGCACGATCTCCACCAGGATCGGCGAGATCGAGACCAGGATGATCAGCGCCATCGCCGGGAGCAGGTACTTGTCGATCACCGGCGCCATCCAGGCCCCGGTGAAGTAGCCGATCAGGAGCATCGACTCGGTCCACAGCACGCCACCGACGATGTTCCAGACCAGGAAGGTCCGGGCCGGCATCTCCAGCGTCCCGGCGACGGGATTGAGGAAGGTCCGCACGATCGGGATGAAACGGGCCAGCACCACGGCCTTGGCCGGGCCGAACTTCTCGAAGTACTCCTCGGCCTTGACCACGTACTCCCGCTTGAAGATCTTCGACTCGGGCTTGTCGAAGAGCCGCGGGCCCACCTTCGCCCCGATCAGGTGACCCAGCTGCGCCCCGGCCACGGCGCACAGCGGCGCGCCGATCAGCAGCACGGCGATCGGCAGCTTGGCCCCCTCGCCGAGCACGGAGGAGGCGGCGCTGGAGGCGGCCACCCCGGCCAGGATCAGCAGCGAGTCACCGGGGAAGAAGAACCCGATGAGCAGGCCGGTCTCGGCGAAAATGATCGCCAGCAGCCCGATCGCGCCGAGCGACGAGATCAGCGATTTGGCGTCCAGGACGTTGACGGCGATCTGGTTGTAATCCACGGGCGCAGGATAGCGCTCCCGTCTTCGCGGGCGTCACCGTCACCGAGCCGCCACCGTGCCGCCGCCGAGCCGCCGAGGAGCCGCCGCCGAGCCGCTGCGGGCCTTCCGCCCTGATTTCGCAGGCCAACCGTCCCAACCAGCGGGCCACCTGGTGATGGGAACGGGCGAGTCTGGGAAGATGGCAGCGGCGTCCGGACCGTGGTCGCAGAACACCCTCAATCTGTCCCACCGCGTGCCAATGGCGTAACGAGCGCCGGACAGGCCGTCCGCGCGCCGCACACCGACAGGAGCGGATTCGTATGCCCATCGCAACTCCCGAGGTCTACAACGAGATGCTCGACCGGGCCAAGGCGGGCAAGTTCGCCTACCCGGCCATCAACGTCACCTCGACGCAGACCCTGCACGCCGCCCTCCGCGGCTTCGCCGAGGCGGAGAGCGACGGGATCGTCCAGATCTCCACGGGCGGTGCGGAGTTCCTGGGCGGCCAGTACAGCAAGGACATGGTGACCGGCGCCGTCGCCCTCGCCGAGTTCGCCCACATCGTGGCCGCCAAGTACCCGGTCAACATCGCCCTGCACACCGACCACTGCCCCAAGGACAAGCTGGACGGCTACGTCCGCCCGCTGCTCGCGGTCTCCGCCGAGCGCGTGGCCCGCGGCGAGAACCCGCTCTTCCAGTCGCACATGTGGGACGGCTCCGCCGAGACCCTGGCCGACAACCTGGCCATCGCCCAGGAACTGCTGGTCCAGGCCGCCGCCGCCAAGATCATCCTCGAGGTCGAGATCACCCCGACCGGTGGCGAGGAGGACGGCGTCTCGCACGAGATCAACGACGAGCTGTACACCACCGTCAACGACGCCGTCCGCACCGCCGAGGCGCTCGGCCTGGGCGAGAAGGGCCGCTACCTGCTGGCCGCCTCCTTCGGCAACGTGCACGGCGTCTACAAGCCGGGCAACGTCGTCCTCAAGCCGGAGCTGCTGCGCGAGCTGCAGGCCGAGATCGGCAAGGCGTACGGCAAGCAGGACCCGTTCGACTTCGTCTTCCACGGCGGCTCCGGCTCCACCGCCGAGGAGATCGCCACCGCGCTGGAGAACGGCGTCGTGAAGATGAACCTCGACACCGACACCCAGTACGCCTTCACCCGCCCGGTCGCGGACCACATGTTCCGCAACTACGACGGTGTGCTGAAGGTCGACGGCGAGGTCGGCAAGAAGAACACCTACGACCCGCGCACCTGGGGCAAGCTGGCCGAGGCCGGCATGGCCGCCCGCGTGGTCGAGGCCGCCAGGAGCCTGCGCGCGGCCGGCAACCGCCTGAAGTAAGCACCGCACAGCCAGAGCCCCGGCGATCACGACCGCCGGGGCTCTGCCGTGCGCCGGGTTACTGCTTGAGCTCGGCGTACGCCTCGGGGCTGCTGTCGTTCAGGAACTCCCAGCAGCGCTTCGCCTCCTCGGTCTCGCCGATCGCGTCGGCCGCGCGGGCCAGGCCCGCCAGGCAGCGCAGGAAGCCGCGGTTGGCGCGGTGCTCCCAGGGCACCGGGCCGTGGCCCTTCCAGCCCGCCCGCCGCAGGGCGTCCAGGCCACGGTGGTAGCCCGTCCGCGCATAGGCGTAGGACTCGACGACCCGGCCCGCGTCGAACGCGTCGTCGGCCAGCATCGCCCAGGCCAGCGAGAAGGACGGGAAGGCGGCGGCGACCTGGGTGGGCGAGGCCGACTCCTCCCCGAGCATCCGGTAGGGCTGCTCCTCCTCGGTCAGCAGGGTCGGTTCCGGGCCGCCGAGCAGGTTCTTGTAATTGGTCATACGGGCAGTCTGCCACTCGCCTGGAACCAGACCATGCATACTGGGTATCTAGACAGAGGAGGGGTGGTCGCCGAACGGTGGCCGAGCGGGCCGGCACGGCCTGACATCCCGTCGTACCCGATCTGACGGAGGACAGCTGTGCCCGTACGTCTGCGCCGCCGCGCCATCGGCGCGGCCCTGGCCATACTCCTGCTCACCGCAGCCGTACTGGTGGTGGTCGACCTGAACGCCCGCCACCGGGCGGCCGGTGCGGCGACCGCCCGGCTCGCCCTGACCAGGGTCGCCACCCTGCAGAGCAGCTTCACCGTCGCCGAGGCGAACGGCCCGGCCGTCGGGCACGGCACGCTGCGCCGCTACCGGGTGGAGGTCGAGCACGGGGTCGGTGTCGACCCGCAGGCCGCCGCCACCCAGGTGCAGAACATCCTTGCCGACAAGCGGAGTTGGACCGCGGACGGGCAGGACTCCTTCCAGCTCGTCTCGGCCGAGCCGTTCGACTTCACCGTCCGGATCGCCTCACCGCAGCTGGTCGACAAGATCTGCGGGGCCGCCGGGCTGGACACCAAGGGCGAGGTCAACTGCGACGTCGAACGCCAGGTGATGGTCAACGCCAAGCGCTGGCAGAGCGGTTCGCCGCAGTTCACCGGCAGCCTGGACGACTACCGCGCCCTGATCGTCAACCACGAGGTCGGCCACCGGATCGGCCACGGCCACGAGAGCTGCCCCGGCCCGGGGCAGCCCGCCCCCGCGATGATGCAGCAGATCTACGGTCTGAACGGCTGCCTGCCCAACGCCTGGCCCTACTCCCCCGACGGCCGCTACCTCGGCGGCCCGCCGAGCCGCTAGACCCGCCGAGCCGCTACCGCATGACGGGCAGATAGGCGCTCAGGTCGCTGCGCTCACCGCTCGCGGAGAGCACGGCGTCCTCCAGCGCGGAAGGCCAGGACAGCCGCCCGGTGGCCAGCCGGATCCAGGTCAGCGGGTCCGTCTCGACCACGTTCGGCGGGGTGCCCCGGGTGTGCCGGGGGCCCGGCACGGCCTGCACCACGGCGAACGGCGGCACCCGCAGCTCCACCGCCCCGCCCGGCACCTGGGTGGCGAAGGCGTCGGCCAGCAGCCGGGACACGGCGGCCAGCGCCTGCCGCGCGTGCGGGAAGGCGACCCCGAGCGCGTCGGCCAGGTCGTCGGCGTGCACGACCAGCTCCACCAGCCTGGTCACCAGGAAGTCGGCCAGCGGCATCGAGCCCAGCCGGATCTCGAACCGCCGCGCGCCGTCCAGCGGCCCGTCCAGCAGCGCGAGCAGCGCCGCCGCCTCGGCCTCGAAGGACTCCACCACCGACGCCGCAGCCGCCTGCTCGCGGGCCGCCTCGTCCAGCAGCGGCGCCAGCTCACCGACCCCGGCCACCCAGCCGGCCAGGCTCAACTCGGGCTTCCCGCCCAGCGGGTCGTCCAGGTGCCGGGCCGCCCAGCCGGCCTGCACCGCCAGGTGCGCCACCAGCTCCCGCACCCGCCACTCCCCCAGCCGGGTCGGCCGGTCGAGGTCCGCCGGAGAGAGCCGCCGCACGGCGGCCCGCACCGCCTCGGTCTGCGCGACGAGCGCGGCGCGCACCTTGGCGGGATCGTACGTACGGGGCTTGGGAGGCATGACAGGCAGGCTAACGCGGAGGGCGGCCCGCGCGCGTGCGCGGACCGCCCTCCGAAAAGACACTGCTTACGCGAGCAGCGCCTCGATGACGCCGGTGTGAGCCTCGGTCAGCTCGGCCAGCGAGACCGAGAACTGGCCCTGCACGTCGAGCACGTCGCCGTCGACCACGCCGATGCGGGTGACCGGCAGGCCACGCGCGCCGCACATGTCGTTGAACCGGAGCTCCTCGCTGCGCGGGATCGCCACGACGGCGCGCCCGGCAGACTCGGAGAACAGGTAGACGAACGGGTCCATGCCCTCGGGGACGACGATGCGGGCACCGTTGCCGCCCTTGAGGCAGCTCTCCACCAGGGCCTGGGCCAGGCCGCCGTCGGAGAGGTCGTGCGCGGCGTCGATCATGCCGTCGCGCGAGGCGGCGATCAGGATCTCACCGAGCAGCTTCTCGCGGTCCAGGTCGACCTTGGGCGGCATGCCGCCCAGGTGGTCGTGCGCGACCTGGCTCCAGGCCGAGCCGCCCAGCTCGTCGGCGGTGTCGCCGAGCAGGTAGAGCAGCTGACCCTCCTCCGCGAACGCCATCGGCGTGCGGCGGGTGACGTCGTCGATGACACCGAGCACCGCGACCACGGGGGTCGGGTGGATGGCGACCTCGCCGGTCTGGTTGTAGAGCGAGACGTTGCCGCCGGTCACCGGGGTGCCGAGCGCCAGGCAGGCGTCGGCCAGGCCGCGGGTGGCCTCGGCGAACTGCCACATCACGTCCGGGTCCTCGGGGGAGCCGAAGTTGAGGCAGTCCGAGATCGCCAGCGGGCGGGCGCCACCGGCGGCGACGTTGCGGTACGCCTCCGCCAGGGCCAGCTGGGCACCGGTGTACGGGTCCAGCTTGGCGTAGCGGCCGTTGCCGTCGGTGGCCACCGAGACGCCGAGGTTGGTCTCGTCGTCGATCCGGATCATGCCCGAGTCCTCGGGGTACGAGAGCACGGTGTTGCCGAGCACGTACCGGTCGTACTGCGAGGTGATCCACGCCTTGGAGGCCTGGTTCGGCGAGGAGACCAGCTTGAGCAGGGCCTCCTTGAGCTCGGCGCCGCATCCCGGGCGGGCCAGCCGCTCGGCGGTCGGGGCGTCGGCCTGCAGCGCGTCCTGCCAGGCGGGGCGGGCGAACGGGCGGTTGTAGACCGGGCCGTCGTGGGCGACGGTGCGCGGCGGCACGTCGACGACCTGCTCGCCGTGCCAGAAGATCTCCAGGCGGTCGCCGTCGGTCACCTCACCGATCACGGTGGCGATGACGTCCCACTTCTCGCAGATCTCGAGGAAGCGGTCGACCTTGCCGGGCTCGACGATGGCGCACATGCGCTCCTGCGACTCGCTCATGAGGATCTCCTCAGGAGAGAGCGAGGAGTCGCGCAGCGGCACGGTGTCCAGCTCGACGCGCATGCCGCCGGAGCCGGCCGAGGCCAGCTCGGAGGTGGCGCAGGAGAGGCCGGCGCCGCCGAGGTCCTGGATGCCGAGGACGAGCTTCTCGGCGAAGATCTCCAGGGTGCACTCGATGAGGAGCTTCTCCTGGAACGGGTCACCGACCTGCACGGCCGGGCGCTTGGCCGGGCCGGTCGCGTCGAAGGTCTCCGAGGCCAGCACCGAGACGCCGCCGATGCCGTCGCCGCCGGTGCGGGCACCGTAGAGGATGACCTTGTTGCCGGCGCCGCTGGCCTGCGCGAGGTGGATGTCCTCGTGCTTCATGACGCCCACGCAGAGCGCGTTGACCAGCGGGTTGCCCTGGTAGCAGGAGTCGAAGACGACCTCGCCGCCGATGTTCGGCAGGCCCAGGCAGTTGCCGTAGCCGCCGATGCCCGCGACGATGCCGGGCAGCACGCGCCGGGTGTCCGGGTGGTCGGCCGCACCGAAGCGCAGCGGGTCCATCACCGCGACCGGGCGGGCGCCCATCGCCAGGATGTCGCGCACGATGCCGCCGATGCCGGTGGCCGCGCCCTGGTAGGGCTCGATGTACGAGGGGTGGTTGTGCGACTCGACCTTGAAGGTCACCGCGTAGCCCTGGCCGACGTCGACCACACCGGCGTTCTCGCCGATGCCGACGAGCATCGCGTCAGACTGCGGGGCCTTCTCGCCGAACTGCTTGAGGTGCACCTTGGAGCTCTTGTACGAGCAGTGCTCCGACCACATGACCGAGTACATCGCGAGCTCGGCGCCGGTGGGGCGGCGGCCCAGGATCTCGCGGATGCGCGCGTACTCGTCTTCCTTCAGACCGAGCTCGGCCCAGGGCTGCACGGAGTCCGGGGTCTGCTCGGCGTTCTTGACGGTGTCGAGAGACATCAGGCGTTCACCAGCTGCTTCAGTACGGAGGTGAAGAAGCCCAGGCCCTCGGTGTTCGGGCCCGTGAGCGACTCCACGGCGTGCTCGGGGTGCGGCATCAGACCGACGACATTGCCGGCCGCGTTGGTGATGCCGGCGATGTCGCGGTACGAACCGTTCGGGTTGACGTCGAGGTACCGGGCGACGATGCGGCCCTCGGCCTCGAGCTCGTCCAGCACGTGCTCGTCGGCCACGAAGCGGCCCTCGCCGTTCTTCAGCGGGACGACGATTTCCTGGCCGGCCGAGTAATCGGTGGTCCAGGCGGTGCCCGCGTTCTCGATCCGCAGCTTCTGGTCGCGGCAGATGAAGTGCAGCGAGTCGTTGCGGGTGAGGGCGCCGGGCAGCAGGTGCGATTCGCACAGTACCTGGAAGCCGTTGCAGATACCGAGGACGGGCATTCCCAGCTTGGCCTGCTCGATGATGGTGTCCATCACCGGGGAGAAGCGGGAGATGGCACCGCAGCGGAGATAGTCACCGTAGGAGAAACCACCCGGCAGGACGACCGCGTCGACCTGGTGGAGATCCTTGTCACGGTGCCAGAGCGCGACCGGCTCGGCGCCCGCGAGGCGGACGGCGCGGCGGGCGTCCTGGTCGTCGAGGGAGCCGGGGAAAGTGACGACGCCTACCCGCGCGGTCACTTGCCCTCCTCCTCGACTCGGACGGTGAAGTCCTCGATCACGGTGTTGGCGAGGAAGGTCTCAGCGGCCTCGCGGATGCGGGCGAGGGCGGCGTCGTCCACCGGCCCCTCCAGCTCCAGCTCGAATCGCTTTCCCTGGCGGACGTCGGCGACCCCGGTGAACCCGAGACGCGGCAGCGCACGCTGCACCGCCTGTCCCTGGGGGTCGAGGATCTCCGGCTTGAGCATGACGTCGACTACGACGCGTGCCACGGGCACTCCCGATGTGTGGTGCGTGAAGGCGGGGGACCTTCAGAGTACCGGGGCTTTCGGGCGTTTTTGCGAGCGGCCACAGGCGACGCGCGTAGACCGACGACCCTTACGCACCAAGGGCTCCGAGGCTCTCCGCACCCCTCCCTGCCCCGATTCGCCAGGCCTAATCCTGGTCCAGACCTTCCCCGAGAACACCCGAATACCGGCACACCGGACATGTCCGACCATCAGTATCCGAAGCGCAAATCCGGGCCCGGGCCGCCCTGAGGGATGCTCCGTGAATATCCGGAAAAAGAATGCATGAGCCCTTCGATTTCAACCCGCTTTTGGTGCAGAATAAGGGCGACCGGCAGCGGAGTGCGCCGCGTATCGGCATGGCCTCGCCCGCTGCCCACGCGTGCTTTCGCGGCCGGTGCACAGGGCCGGCGCGGCGCACCCTGCACCCGACGGCCGAATTGCCCGAGAGGATTGACACCCATGGCTCAGCGTGTAGTCGTCACGCTCTCCGACGACCTGGACGGCGGCACCGCCGCGGAAACCGTCCACTTCGGCGTCGACGGGAAGTCGTACGAGATCGACCTGTCCCTGGACAACGCGGAAAAGCTTCGGGAGGCCCTCGCCCCGTTCGTCGCGGCCGGCCGTCGCCAGAGCCGCAGCGGCAAGTCCTTCCGCCGCACCGCCCTCACGCCGGACCCTGCCGCCGTCCGCGCCTGGGCGCAGTCGCACGGCATGGAGCTCCCCGCCCGGGGCCGCATCCCCAAGCACGTCTACGAGGCGTTCGCCGACGCGAACTGACCCGGCCGTCGCCCCGCCCAGGTCAGCAAGGCCGAAGGGTGGGGCGACCACTCCGAAACATGGGGTAGAGTACTTCTTGTCGCCGCAACCGGAGAGATCCGAACGGGGCGGCCGGTGCACCAAGCACCGTGCGGACGTGGCTCAGTTGGTAGAGCATCACCTTGCCAAGGTGAGGGTCGCGAGTTCGAATCTCGTCGTCCGCTCGTAGTCTCGCAAGAGACTCTGCACAACAACTCAACAGCATGCGGACGTGGCTCAGTTGGTAGAGCATCACCTTGCCAAGGTGAGGGTCGCGAGTTCGAATCTCGTCGTCCGCTCCAGTGTCGAAGGCCCCCTCTCCGGAGGGGGCCTTCGGCGTTTCCGCACCTCGAGGCGCCCCGGTTGGGGGCGCACCGGCAATCGGCGCGCCCCCGTCAGATCAGGCCCAGCTCAGGCCGGTCAGCCGCTCGTAGGCCTCGATGTACCGGGCGCGGACGCGCTCGGTCACCTCGGCGGGCAGCACCGGCGGCGGCAGTTCGCCGTTCGGGTCCCAGCCGGACTCGGGCGAGGCCAGCCAGTTGCGGATGATCTGCTTGTCGAAGGAGGGCTGGGCCTGGCCCGGCTTCCACTCGTCGGCCGGCCAGAAGCGGGAGGAGTCCGGGGTCAGCACCTCGTCGCCGATCACCAGCTCGCCGTCCAGCAGGCCGAACTCGAACTTGGTGTCGGCCAGGATGATGCCCCGGTCACGGGCGATGTCCCGGGCCCGGGAGTACACGGCGAGGGTGGTCTGGCGCAGCTGGGCGGCCAGCTCGGCGCCGACCCGGCGGGCGGTCTCCTCGTAGGAGACGTTCTCGTCGTGCTCGCCGACCTCGGCCTTGAGAGCAGGGGTGTAGATCGGGCTGGGCAGCTCGGAGCCGTCCTCCAGGCCCTCGGGCAGCGCGATGCCGCAGACGGTGCGGTCCTGCACGTACTCCTTCAGGCCGGAGCCGGTCAGGTAGCCGCGGGCCACGCACTCGACCGGGGCCATCTCCAGCGGGCGGCAGATCATCGTGCGGCCGGCCCAGTCGGCGGGCGCCCCGGCCGGGACCTCGGTGGAGATCACGTGGTTGGGCACCAGGTCGGCGATCCGCTCGAACCACCAGAGCGACATCTGGGTGAGGATGCGGCCCTTGTCCGGGATGTCGTTGGGCAGCACCCAGTCGAAGGCGGAGGTGCGGTCGCTGGCGACCATCACCAGCTCCCCCGACTCGGCGCGGTAGAGATCGCGCACCTTGCCGGTGTGCAGGTGGGTCAGGCCAGGCACCTGGACCGGCTCGGGCTTGGTGACAAATCCGCTCAAGGTCGTCTCAGTCCTCAGGGGGTGTACGCGTGTGGGGAACCGCGAAGTGGGAGGTCACTGGCCCCGAGTCTTTCACGAGCCCTCCACCGAGCCGCTCAGCCGTCCTTGCAGAGCTGGTCGAGCAGGTTGGCGGTGGCCCGCTGGATCCGTTCGTCCGTGTGACCGGGCCGGTCCAGCGCGGGGGACCAGGCGAAGGTGCCGGCGGCGAACACGTAGGCGCCGCTCGGGGCGCGGTAGAGCGAGGTCTCCTGGTGGCGCGGCCGCCCGGCCGGGTCCCGGTAGGGCGAGTGGGCGAGCAGGATGCGCTCGGTGTGCGGGGCCAGCGGGGCCCTCGGATGGTAGTGGTCGGCCTCCCCCGCGACCAGGCCGGGCAGCTCGTGGCCCTCCCCGAGCCCGGTGCCGGCCCAGAGCCAGTGCCCGGTGTTGCGCGCCACCAGCGGCACCGGCGCGGCGACGCTGCCGCCGTACTGGATGCCGAGCAGCAGCTGCTCGGGCTCCCCCGCGTCGCGCCACAGGGCGCTCTGACTGCCCGGCACCCCGGCCGCCGCATGGCCGTGCGGCAGCCGCTGGCGCTTGCGGCAGTTGAGCAGCCGGTTCGGCTCGCCGGAGGCCCCGGCGCTGAGCTCGACCCGCCAGTACATGGTGTTGGCGGAGAGGAAGACCAGCGAGGTGCCGCCGTCCCGGGCCCGCTCGGCGGCCCGGCGCATCGGCTCGGACCAGTACTCGTCGTGCCCGGGGAAGACCAGGGCCTTGTGCCGGGCCGGCTCCACCAGCCCGGCGTGCAGGTCGGAGGCGGTGGCGTAGGAGAGGTCGTAGCCGTAGCGCTCGGCCCAGCGGATGAAGTCGTAGGCGTGCCCGACGTGCAGCGGCAGCCCGGCCCCCGCGTGCGGCCGGTCGAAGGAGACGGTGACGGCCGCGTCGCCCTCGCGCAGCAGCCCGCCCTGCTCGTCCCAGGCGTGGTAGAGGCTGGCGCCCTGGTGGCCGTCCTCGGGGAAGAGGTTGTACGCCTGCCAGGTCACGTCCGGGAGCACCAGGAGCAGCTCGGCCGGGCGGGTCGGCTCGGCGAAGTCGCGTACGGTGAACGGGATGTGACTGCGGTGCAGGTTGTCGGTGGTGGTGAGCACCGCGACGTACGCGCCGGGCTGCCAGTGCACGGGCACCTGGAGGCGCCAGGACTGCCACCAGTGGTGGCAGGAGACGGTGCGGCCGACCACCAGCGGGGCCGGCTGTGCGACGCCGGAGACGGACGGGCTGCGCGTCATGTGGTGCGCGCCGTCGCCGCCGTAGTGGCCGATCCGGTAGACGTCCACCGTGAACTCGCGCGGCGGGTGCACGGTGACCCGGAAGTCCACCGAGCCGCCGGGGCGGATCACTCCGGCCGAGGCGAAGCCCTTGATCTGCTGCTGGACGTCGTCGGAGTTGGCCGGGGTGCCGACGGGCGGCTTCGGGCGGCCGGTCACCAGCGGGCGCTGGCCCGGCGCGCCGACGCTGACGTACCAGGGGACCGCTCCCTCGACCCCGGCCAGGTACTGGTCGGGGCCGCGCAGCCAGGGCAGCGGGCCCTGGCCGAAGGGGTCCGACACGCCGTGTGCCTGCGTGCCCGACTCCCAGCGGCGGTTGAGTTCCGTCCCCACGCGCCCCTCCCACAGTTCACGCCCGCGAGCGGCATGTGCCAAGCGGATGTGCGTGCCGTCCAGCACACCACACCCAGCTGGCGCTGCGTCACCCCAAGGTAGCAACAACTCTCGTTGACCCCGTTCCAAGAACCGGCTCCGCCGGGGCGTGCGGCTGACGGGCCGTCCGTGACCGGTACGGCCGCCCCGGTCAGAGCCGCACCGGCCGCTCCAGCCGGATGCCCTCGGCCTCCAGCCAGCCGCGCAGCGGGGCGTCCTTGCCCTGCTCGACGGCCTCCGCGACGGCGGCGGCCAGATCCGGGCGCCGCACCCCGCCGATCAGCAGCACCGGCCCGTCCAGCCAGTCCAGGCCCGGGGTGCCCGCTCCGGCGTCGAGCACGGCGCAGCAGACCGTCGCCGTGACGTGCTCCACCAGCAGGTCGGCCCCGCCCCGGCCCGGCTCCAGCAGGGGCGCGGCTCCCGGCGGGGGCGCGAGCGCGGCGGCACGCGCCAGCTGCAGGGTCAACGCGGCCGCCAGCGGCTCCCCGGCGCCGTCCGCGAGGCGCTCGAGCACCCGCTGCAGCGTCGGGCCGGTCACCGGCTGCTGCTCGGTGCCCTCGACCAGGTCGAGCGCGGCCTGCAGGGTGGCGGCCTGGCGGCGCCAGGAGCGGTCGGTGACCTCGGCGGGGTAGTCGGCCCAGTCGAGCGGCTGCCAGTCGGCCTCGGTGCGGCCGGTGAGCAGCTCGGCGGCCAGCAGGGAGACGGCGGCGTCCATCGAGCCCGGCTCCTCGAGCAGGTCGCAGGCCGGGCGGTCGCCGAGGCGGCTCTCGTAGCCGTCGGCCAGCCGGTCGCGCCGGGAGAGCTCGGTGAGCGCGGCGACCACGCCCGCGTCCAGGTGGGCCGGGTGCCGGCCGAGCCGCCAGGCGGGGAGGGCGACCCGGGTGAGCAGCCTGTCCCATCCCGCGTAGGCGAGGCCGACCTGCTCCTGGGCGGCGATCCGCAGCCCGTAGTCCACCGCCTTGGCCCGCTCGGAGGCCCGGGCCGCCACGGCCCGCTCCAGCTCAGCGGAGTGCTCCCGGCAGGCGCCGAGCAGCGTCCGCAGCACCCGGGCGGTGAAGCCCCTGCGCCCGGCCTCGCCGAGCGCCGCGTCCAGACCGCGGACGAAGCGGCGGGCGGCGGCGATCTCGGGATCGGCCGAGGCGGCCGTCCCGGCCACCACCGGGGCGAGCAGGGCACGCAGCTCACCGGCGCGCATCCACCACAGGAAGGGGGAGCCGATCACCAGCACCGGAGCCGCGGGTTCCGAGCGGTGCCGGCGGTGCTGGTGGTGGTGCTCCTCCTCCAGCCAGCTGTCGCAGTCCGGCACCAGGGCGATCCCGGCGGGCGCGGGCACCTCGAGGCGCTCCGCGAGCTCGGTGATCAGCCCGTACAGCTCGGGGGCCTCGGCGGGCCGCACCAGGACGGCGGGGGTGCGCGGCGGCACGGCCCGGCCGAGCGCCCGGGCCACCACGGCGGCGGCCAGCAGCGTGACCACGGCGGTTATGCAGACCACCCAGCGGACGGTGTCCCACAGCGGGGCGTCGGCGGAGCCGGGCGCACCGATCCGGCCGGTGAATCGCCCGGCGAGCAGCACCACGGCGAGCGCGGCGGGCAGCGCGGCGACGGCCAGCGCGCGCCCTCGGACCCGCAGCACGGCCTGGGCACGTACGCGGGCAGCGTCGACAGCGGCCATAGGCGCGACACCCCCTTCGGAGCGAGCGGCGAAATGATCAATTCCGACCGGAATTCGGCGGCAGCCGAACCGGACTGTGCATCCTGCGTGGCACTTCTGACAGTTTTGACGCCCGTGTCCGGGTGGGCGTTCCGGAACGCCACACTTTCCACCCGTCCTGGTGACAAGTGGCGCACCCCGGCACCGGTCGCGCATCCCCCGGCGGCCCCCCGCCACAGCGATTCAGCGCACCATAAGGCCGAAGCCCGGGCCGCGTCAGCCCATTGCGGAGTCGGTCACCCGAACGACTGGAATCACCCGACCGATCGGTGTGGCGGCTGGCGCACCCAACAGCAGATCCTCAGTTGCACTGAAAGGGGCGCGGGGCCCTGCTCGTTGTCGAGCAGGGCCCCGCGCCCTCGGTGGTCACCCGGCGACCGGTCAGCCGGCGGCCTTCGCCGCGATGTCCGTCCGGTGGTGCGAGCCCTTCAGCGAGATCGCCGCGACACCCCGGTAGGCCTTCTCGCGGGCCTCCTTCAGGTCCGCCCCAACGGCCGTCACGGACAGCACGCGGCCGCCGGCGCTGAGCACCTCGCCGTTCTCGCCCGCCTTGGTGCCGGCGTGCAGCACGAACGCGGTGCCGTCCGCCTCGGCCTCGGCCAGGCCCTCGATCGGGTCACCGGTGCGCGGCGCGGCCGGGTACCCCTCGGAGGCGATCACCACGGTGACGGCGGCGCCCTCGTCCCAGCGCAGCGGCTCCAGCGTGCCGAGCGTGCCCTGGGCGGAGGCCAGCAGCACGCCCGCCAGGGGGGTGCGCAGGCGGGCCAGCACGACCTGGGTCTCCGGGTCGCCGAAGCGGGCGTTGAACTCGATCACCCGGGTGCCGCGCGAGGTGAGCGCGAGCCCGGCGTAGAGCAGGCCGGAGAACGGGGTGCCCCGGCGGCGCAGCTCGTCCACGGTCGGCTGCAGGACGGTCTCGAGGACCTCCTGCACCAGGCCCTCGGGGGCCCAGGGCAGCGGCGAGTAGGCGCCCATGCCGCCGGTGTTCGGGCCCTGGTCATCGTCCAGCGCGCGCTTGAAGTCCTGCGCGGGCACCAGCGGCAGCACGGTGGTGCCGTCGGTGATGGCGAACAGCGAGACCTCGGGGCCGTCCAGGTACTCCTCGATGACCACGCGCTCGCAGGAGGCCGCGTGGGCGGCCGCCTCGGCGCGGTCGGAGGTGACCACGACCCCCTTGCCGGCCGCCAGGCCGTCGTCCTTGACCACGTACGGGGCGCCGAAGGCGTCCAGCGCCTCGGCCACCTCGGCCTCGGTGGTGCAGACGTAGGAGCGGGCGGTGGGCACGCCGGCGCCGGCCATCACGTCCTTGGCGAAAGCCTTGGAGCCCTCCAGCTGGGCGGCCGCGCCGGACGGGCCGAAGACCGGGATGCCGGCCGCGCGGACGGCGTCGGACACGCCGGCCACCAGCGGGGCCTCCGGGCCGACCACGACCAGCTCGGCGCCGAGCCGCCGGGCGAGCGCCGTGACGGCGGCGCCGTCGAGCTGGTCGACCGGGTGCACGGCAGCGAGCTGGGCGATCCCGGCGTTGCCCGGGGCGCAGTGCAGCTCGGTGACGTCGGAATCTTGGGACAGAGAGCGGCACAGGGCGTGTTCGCGGGCGCCGCCGCCGATGACGAGGACCTTCACGCTTGGAAGGGTAGTCGGTGGCCTGTTCGCGCCGTGCCCCGGCTCCGGCGGAAGCTCCAGTCCGGGCGTCCACAGCCTGCGAAATCCTGGAGGAAGCTCCAAATCGGACGGGCGGGGCGACCGCGTGTCATGTCAGTGGAGCGGTGCAGACTCGCTCGCGCGGGTGAAATCTCGCCATCCCCCGAAACTCTCCGACCTCGGGGAAAGGGGGTGAAATCCCATAACGATCACTGCCGAAGCGACCACATGGTCAGCCATTTGGCGGTAAGAAGTGCTGTTGGACAGCAGTACCGCGCCGCGTGGTACGCAGTCAGGTCGACGAGCAGTCAGGTCCGGCACCAGCCAGGGCCTCCGCAGTCCCCGTCACAGGGAGCCCCACAGGTGAGCCAGCCGGAAATGCAGCCCGAGGAGACCCCCTGGGGCAAGGAAGTCGGCGAGGAGGACCAGCCCGCCGCCGCCGGGCGGGCCCCGACCCGCCGCCGCACCGATCTGAGTGCCCGCCAGTTCCCGCTGGGGGACTGGGGCGAGCCCGCCGAGCGCCTGGAGGAGCTCTACCGCTGGTCCGAGGAGCGGGCCGTCGAGGCGATCGACTGGTACCGCCGGGACCGCGTCTGGAAGCGCCGCTGGGCCCGCCTGCTGCGGCTGGGCGCCGGCCTGTTCGGCGCGGCCGGGATCACCGCCCCGCTGATCGCCCTGACCGGGCTGGCCGACCGGGCCGCCGACTGGGGCTACGTGGGCCTGGCGCTCTCCGTCGCCTGCCTGGGCGCGGACCGCGCCTTCGGGCTGACCTCCGGCTGGATGCGGGACATCTCCACCTCGCAGGCCCTGCAGCGGCGGCTGGAGGCCTTCCAGTTCGACTGGGCCTCCGAGTGCGTGCGGGAGGTTCTCGGGCCCACCGAGGGCACGGCCGGGGAGGCCGCCGAGCGCTGCCTCGGTGTCCTGCGGCGCTTCTGCGAGGACGTCTCCGACATGGTCCGCACCGAGACCTCGGAGTGGATGCTCGAGTTCCGCGCCTCGATGACCCAGCTCCCCACCCAGGGCCCCGGCAGCTGGGGCGGCCGCACCGAGGGCGGCGTCGGCGCCCAGGTCCGCATCCTCCCCCCGCCGGGCACCCGCCCCACCATGCCGCGCCAGCGCCCCCCGGAGGGCCCGCTGCGCTGACTCTCCACTCAGAGCTCCAGTTGCACTATCCAGGGGCGCGGGGAACTGCGCGAGTGCGGAGGACATCGGCCTGCGGCCTTCCGCTTCGCGCAGTTCCTCGCGCCCCTGGGTGTCGCAACCGAGCCTCGAGGGGAGAGGTGTCAGGCGAAAACGATCATCGATCCCTGCGTGACGCTCCGCGAAGCCGCCGCGAAGAGGCCGGCCCAGGCGTGGCGCTCGCGGGCGAAGGGGTGGAGGTCGTCGAGCGGGGGCCCGAAGGGCTGCTCCAGACCGGTGGGGCCGAGCGGCCGGGTGGGCTCCGGCGGGTTGAGGTGGTCTATCCCCAGCAGCGGCGCCACCGCCATCAGCTCCCGCAGCAACCCCTGCGAGGATCCCAGCGGGCCGCCGGCCTCCAGCAGGGCGTCCACCACCAGCGGCACCTGGAAGTCGATCGGCACGTACGCCCCGGCGTGGTCGAAGTGCCAGACCAGGTGCGACTGTTCCGCCGTGGACTCGAACATCTCAAGCAGCTGCTCGTAGTCCCCGCCCAGCGCGTCCACCGGGCTCAGCTGGAAGCCGGTCAGCCCCAGCAGGTACGCCCGGCGCAGGAAGTGCAGCGAGTCGTAGTCGAAGGCCGCTATCGGCTCGACCGAGCCGCTGTAGCCCGGCACGTACTCGTAGACCGGCACCTCGGGCAGCCCGTGGGCGGAGAGCGCGGCGTTGTACCGCAGCAGGTCGTCCCGGAAGGGGTTCTCGGGATTGTGCGTCAGCACGTCCACAAGCGGGACGAGCCAGAGGTCGCAGGCCATGGGCCGGCTCGTCCTCTCCGGTCGGCGGGCAACGACCGCCCACCCTACCGGCCCGCGGCCCCCGGGCCGCCGGGCAGCAGCGGACGGCCGAACCGCCCCGGCGGGAGCGAGCGCGGCAGCGGCACCAGCCCGAGCCCGACCGCCGACTCCTCGACCACCACCGGCCCGGCCGACGCCTTCGGCGGCACCGACGGCGACACCGGTTGGGCCGTCACGGCGGTGGCGATCAGCGGGAGCACCGCGACGGACTCCAGCGGGTTGCCGCTGAGCCGGGCGAGCAGCCGGACGGTGAACAGGTTGTAGTCGTTGACCACCTGGTGGGCGCCGGTGACGTCCCGGTCCTCGATCCGGTCGACCAGCTCGTGCTGGCGGTCCCAGTAGAGCCCGCGCAGGTCCTCGGCGGCCCGCAGGAAGGGCGCGGCGAACATCCAGGACTGCACCCGCAGCCAGTCCAGGTACTCGGCGCTGCGCCGGTTGCCGAGCAGCGCGCCGGCCTCCTGCCAGAACCGGCGGTCGCAGCCGACCAGCACGTCCAGCTGCCCGGCCCGGGCAGCCCGGGCGGCGGCCTCGGCGCGGCGGCGCAGCGAGGGCAGCCGGGACCAGTCGTAGCCGCTCGGCCGGGCGGCCAGCAGGCGGAAGGAGCTGTCGGTGAGCAGGGTGCGGCTCTCGAAGATCTCGAGGAAGTCCTGCCAGGTGAACTCCGGCACGGTGAAGCCGCGGTGGTGCTCGGCCCAGAGCAGGCCCTGGGCGGAGAGGTCGACCAGCGCCTCCCGGGCCGGAGTGGCCGAGACCCCGTAGAGCTCGGCGATCTCCTTGACGGTGAAGTTGCGCCCGGCGGCGAGCCGCCCGGCCATCATCTCCTCGCGCAGCGCCCCGGCGATCTGCTCCCGGAGGCTGTTGCGCTGGATCGGCACACGGCTGCCGCCGACGGTGCTGGGCATCGGGCGACGGCCTCCTATCCGGGCGCTGGCCGGGGCGGGTACGGGTCCGCCACGGGGTGGGCGGCGAACGCGACGACGGCTCATCTTCTCAAAGATGGGCACCAGATGCGCAATGCCTTAACCGCACCCAAATCCGACACTCCCCGACAGGCTCTACCGCTGGACGGGCGCCGGGATGCCGAGCAGCCGGTCCCGGTGCACCGGGAACTCCACCCGGGCCTTGTGCACCTCGGCCGGGTCGAAGTCCACCGTCAGGACCTCCTCGCCGCTGCCCGCCTCGGCCAGCACCTTGCCCCACGGGTCGACCACCACGCTGTGCCCGCCCTGCTCGACCCCGCCGTGGGTGCCGGCGGTGTTGCAGGCCAGCACGTACGCCTGCTCCTCCACCGCGCGGGCCCGGGCCAGCAGCGACCAGTGCTCGCGGCGGCGCTCCGGCCAGGCGGCGGGGATCACCAGCATCTCGGCCCCGGCGTCCAGCAGGGCGCGGAACAGCTCGGGGAAGCGCAGGTCGTAGCAGGTGGCGAGGCCCAGCGTGCCCAGCTCGGTGGTGGCGGTGACGATCTCCTGCCCGGCGCCCATCACCACGGCCTCGCCGCTGTCGAAGCCGAAGCGGTGGATCTTGCGGTAGGTGTGCGCGAGCTCGCCGTCGGGGGCGAAGAGCAGCGAGGTGTTGTAGATCGGGCCGTCCGGGTCGCGCTCGACGATCGACCCGGCGTGCAGCCAGACCCCGGCCGCCTTGGCCGCCGCCGACATCGCCTCGGCCGTCGGGCCGTCCAGCGTCTCGGCCCCGCCCGACCAGGCGTCGTAGGCGAAACCGCCGAGCGGCCACAGCTCGGGCAGGACCACCAGGTCGGCGCCCTCCTGGGCCCGTACCAGGGCGGCCGCACGGGAGCGCCGTTCGGCCGGGGGCTCCTCGTCGGAGACCACGAGTTGGATCAATGAAGCGCGCACACTACCACCGTCCGTGAGACGAGTCCTACGATCATCATCCGAAAGCGCTGCCCTGCTGTCACCCGGCAGCGTAACGTGCGGTTAGCGCGTCCGTCCGGCAGCCGGGGGAGCCGGTTCCGGCCGCCCTCCGGCGGTTTACGGGTGGCGCGGCAAGGAAGCTGACGGAGAGCCGGAGAACCCCGTGACGGACAACCAGACTCTGCAGACCTACATCGACGCCTGGACGCACTCGGTCGACTCGATAGCCGACCTGCTCTCCACCCTCCCCGAGGACTCCTGGAACCGGGCCACCGAGTGCCCCGGCTGGTCGGTCCGCGACATCGTCTCGCACGTCATCGCGGTCGAGTCCGAACTCCTCGGCGACCCGCGGCCGATCCACTCGCTCCCGAGCGACCTGCGGCACATCAGCAGCGACCTCGCCCGCTACCTGGAGCTGCCGGTCGACAAGCGGCGCTGCCACACCGCGCTGGAGATGACCAGCGAGCTGGAGTACGTGGTGATCCGGCGCTCGCGCGCCCTCCGGGAGGCGCGGTACGCCCCGGAGGACTTGGTGCGGCCGCCCTTCGGGCCGCTCTCCCGGGACCTCCCCTACGCCGAGCTCCTGCGCCTTCGGGCCTTCGACGTCTGGGTGCACGAGCAGGACCTCCGCCGCGCCCTCGCCACCCCCGGCAACCTCGACTCCCCCGCCGCCCGGATCGCCCGCGACCACCTGCTCGCCGCCCTCCCCCGCGTGGTCGCCCGCCTGGCCGGCGCCCCCGCCGACACCACCGTCGCCTTCGACGTCACCGGCGCCCAGGAATTCCTCCGCACCGTCCGCGTCACCCCCGACGGCCGCGGCACCCTCGACCCCACCGTCACCCTCGCCCCCACCGTCCAGTTCTCCCTCGACTGGGAGACCTACCTCCGCCTAGCCACCGGCCGAGGCCGCCCGGGGCCCGTGAAGATCGACGGCGACGAGGAGCTGGCGGCCCGCATCCTGGCCAACTTCGCGGTGACGCCTTAATAGAACGATCTGTGAATTCGCGTACCGATCGTCGCATTACCTGACACGCACTACCGTCGGTCCGGCGGGTGTCGGTACGTCACCCGTTCGGTCTCGTTACTCCATGCAACCGAGTGAACACTCGGAGTGAATGGAGGATGACATGAGTGATACCGGCGAAGAGATGACGTTGGCCCGGACGAGCTTCCCCATGACGGGGCAGCCGATCCGGGTGGTGATGATCGACGGCGAGCCCTGGTTCGCCGCTGCCGACGTGTGCGCGATCATCGGGCGTGGCAACCCGACCGACGCGGTGAAGGTCCTCGACAAGTGGCAGTTCCAGACCATCGACCTGCGCGACGTGACCCTTGTTCCGAACAAGGGTCACCACGTTCCCGCAGGTCAGAAAGCCTACCGGCGGGGGAACCCGCTGATTCTCGTGGTCAGCGAGTCGGGCCTCTACGGCCTGATCATGCGGTCGGACAAGGCGCCTGCCAAGCCCTTCCAGCGTTGGGTCACCGACGAGCTGCTCCCCTCGATCCGGCGGGGCGACACGGACGTGCCGAAGCAGCAGCAGCGGATGGCCGAGACCCTCGCCGAGGCGATCGGCCAGCAGGTGCAGATCATGGCCGAGATCCAGCACGAGGACGGCGGGCCCGGCGTCCACGTCCGCTCCGACGGGACGGTGCACTGCCGCCACGGGGAGATGGAGTACGTGGTGCCGAGCCGGGAAGAGGACAGCGGGCCGCCCTTCGGGCCGTACTACCAGTGCCCCAGCATTGAGCGGGTCGGGATCAGGGGCGGCACGGCGCTGCCGCGCTGCCGGCGGCTCAAGCTGGTCGACATGGTCCGCCACATGACCCGGCCCCCGGCCGAGGAGTCCGGACCGCCGCCGCTCGGCCGGGTGCTGGAGTGGGAGATCCGGACCAACCGGATCTACGGCTCCGCTCCGGACCTGGCCGACCTGCTCCGTGAGCTGGACCAGATCCCGGAGTAGTCCACAGGGTTGTCCACAGCACCGCGAATACCCTTACTTCGAGTGAGGGTATTCGTGTTTTCGCAGGTCAGAAACCCTAACCGTCGGCAAGCCTGCGCCGCAGCCACAGGATCGCCGCCACCCCGCCCGCCATCGGCACGTACAGCCAGCAGAACGCCCAGCGGTACGTCTCGGCGGTGTACCCGGCCGGGCCGGCCAGAGCGTCCAGGAGGACGCCGATGCCCAGCAGGGCGATCACCGCGCTGATGAAGCCGCCCATGTTGGCGATGCCGGTGGCCGTGCCGAGGCGTTCGAGGGGGTTGTGGGAGCGGGCGTAGTCGAGGCCGACCAGGGAGGCCGGGCCGTTGCTGCCCATGATCAGCAGGAGCAGGACGAGCAGCCAGAGGGGCGGGTGGCCGCCGGGCCAGGCGAGGGCGACGGCCCAGGCGAGACCGGTGGTGGCGATGGTGGTGAAGGTGATCGGCAGCCGGGCCCGGGGCGAGCGCATCAGCAGCCGCCCGAAGAGCAGCCCGAAGGCCATGTTGGCCAGCACGAGCAGGGTGAGCAGTCCGCCGGCCTCGGTCCGGGTCATGCCCTGGCCCTCGACCAGGTAGGGCAGGCCCCAGAGCAGGGCGAAGGCGCTGCCGGGGAAGGCGGTGGTGAAGTGGATCGCCATGCCGAGCCGGGTGCCGGGCTCGGCCCAGGACTCGCGGATCTGACGGCGGACGGCGAGCCGGGGAGGAGCAGCCGCCACGGCCACCGAACCGGGCGGAGCCTCCCGCAGCAGCAGCCACACCATCGCGAGCACCGCCAGGCCGAGCATCGCGACGGTGGTGAAGGTGACCGTCCAGCCCTCGGAGTGCAGGGCCTGGGCGAGCACCACGGTGGTGACCAGGTTGCCGCAGGTGCCGACCAGGCCGGTGAGCTGGGCGACCAGCGCGTTGCGCTTGGCCGGGAACCACCGGGCGACCACCCTCAGCACGCTGATGAAGGTCATCGCGTCCCCGCAGCCGAGGACGGCCCGCGAGGCCAGCGCGAGCCCGAAGGAGGGGCTGAAGGCGAAGGCCAGCTGGCCGCCGCTGAGCAGCAGGATGCCGGTCAGCAGCACCCGGCGCGGCCCGAAGCGGTCCACCAGCAGCCCGACCGGGATCTGCATCGCGGCGTAGACCAGCACCTGGAGGATCGAGAAGGTGGAGAGCGCCGAGGCGTTGATGCCGAACCGCTGGGCGGCGTCCAGGCCGGCGACGCCGAGGCTGGTGCGGTGCAGCACCGCCAGGGCGTAGACGCTGACGGCGATCGCCCAGGCGCCCCACGCGGCCCGCCCACCGGGCGGCCCCGCGACAGTCAGGGGGCCCGCCTCGAGCGGCGGCCGCGGACCAGGGACGGAACCGGCACGGGCGGGGCTGGCTGGGTCCACGGTCACCCGGACAGACTAGTCAGCCACCCACCCCGCCGGACAGGGGGTCGTACCCGAACCGCGGTTCCGTCTCAGCCCTTGAGCTTCCAGCTGACCGTCCGGGTCATCCGGGAGTCCCGGAAGGCCTCGTCGCGGACCCAGTCGGTGGTGTCCCGGACGGTCGCCGTGACGGTGAGCGGCCCGGTGAGCGGGAGCAGCGAGGTGTCCAGCCAGGTGCGGTCCGGGTCCTGCGGCTCGACCGGTTCGCCGTTGACCCGCCAGTCGATCTGCAGGTGGCGGCCGCCGACCAGCTCGACCGGGCGGACCTGCAGCCTGGGGCGGCCCTCCTGCTCGCCCTCGGCGGGCACCGGCTGGTCCATCGGGCTGACCCGGCGGTAGAGCTGCTCGATGATCGCCTCCCGGGAGGGCAGGTTGTAGCTGCCGCCCAGGGTGCGCATCACCGAGTCGGTGGTCGGCCGGTAGAGGCCGTTGGTGCTGCGGTAGGCGCCGACCGTGCCGGTGCCGTCGGGCGAGGCCGCGCCGAGCCAGCGCCACCACTTCTGGTGGCCCCGGCTCATCTCCTCGGCGCCGACCGAGGAGAGGTTGGGGTAGTCCGGGTCCTCGGGCGCGCTGTCGTACTCGTCGCCCAGGTCGCCGACGGTGTGCCCTATCTCGTGCTGGATGATCCGCCCCGCGTCCGGGCTGCCGCCGGCGAGGGTGGTGACGCCGGTGCCGCCCGCGCCGCCGTACTCGGTGGAGTTGGCCAGCGCGATCAGGTACTGCGGGCCGTCGCCCTGGCCCGCGTACCGGGCGGTGGCGGCTTCGTCCGCGCAGAGCAGGCGCGCCGTGCCCTCGCACCAGAAGTGCATCCCGAGGGGGGTGCCCAGCTTGCGGCTGTGGGTCTCGGTCTCGGCGATGCCGGAGACCGGGGAGACCACTTCGACCCGCCTTATGTTGAAGAAGCCCTGGTAGGTGCGGAACGGCTCGATGTCCATCAGCGCGTGCCAGGCGCGGTCGGCCTGGTCGCGGAAGAGGCTCTGCTGGTCGGCGGTGTAGCCGTCGCCGAGCAGGACGAGGGTGATCCGGTTGGCGGGGTCGCCGGTGCGCCGTATGTCGACGGTGGGGGCGGTGCCGGCGGCGCGGAGGTCCGCGCGGGTGGCGGCGTGCGGCGGTACGGCGCGGTCGGGGGCGGGGGCCGCGCCGATCGCGCCGAAGGGGGACGGCGCGACGAGCTCCAGAGCGGCGGGCAGCACGGCTGTCGACAGCAGCGCGAGCGCGGCCAGGCTCCGGACGAGACGGCCAGGATTGCCAGACGGCATACGGGTGCGTCCTCGGGGCTCCGGTCACCCGGCGGGCGCGCGGGTGGGGGTCGCGAAGACGTACCCCCGGCGCACGCGAAGCACTTCACTCCGGGTCGAGGTTCGCCGGACGGTGCCATTTCCCCAGGCCAACCGGCGCAACTGACGGGCGGAGCCCGTAACCACTGACTAGGGGGGCGTGCGGAGCCGGCTCAGGCGCGCGCCCCCGGGCGCCACCGCAGCAACAGGTGGGTGGCCAGGCCCAGCAGGAGGCCCCAGAAGGCGGAGCCGATGCCGTGCAGGGTCAGGCCGGAGGCGGTGGCCAGGAAGGTGATGACGGCGCCGTCGCGGTCGGCGGGGTCGGCGAGGGCGGCGGTGAGGCTGGACTGGAGGGCGCCGAGGAGGGCGACACCGGCGACGACGGCGATCAGGGCGGTGGGCAGGCCGGTGAAGAGGCTGACCAGGAGGCCGGCGAAGCTGCCGACCAGGAGGTAGAGCAGGCCGGTGGACATGCCGGCGATGTAGCGGCGGCGCGGGTCGGGGTGGCTCTCGGCGCTGGTGCAGATCGCGGCGGTGATGGCGGCCAGGTTGACCCCGGGCGAACCGAAGGGCGCGAGCAGGACGGAGACGGCCCCGGTGCTGGTGACCAGCAGGCGGTCGTCCGGCTGGTAGCCGGAGGCCCGCATGATGCCGAGCCCGGGCGCGTCCTGCGAAGCCAGCGCCGCGATGGTGAGCGGCAGCGCGAGGCCCACGGTGGCCGACCAGGAGAAGGCGGGGGTGGTGAGCACGGGGTGCACCGGCCCGCCGCCGCCCAGGTGCAGCGGCAGGCCCACGGTGGCGGCGGCCAGCACGCCGCCGGCCAGCAGCGCGAGCGGCACGGCGTACCGCGGCACCAGCCGCTTGGCGAGCAGGAAGGCCGCGAAGGAGCCGAGCACCAGGGCGGGGGCGCTCGGCAGCGCCTTGAAGATGCCCACCCCGAACTCGAACAGGATGCCCGCGAGCATCGCGTTGACGATCCCGGTCGGGATGGCCGCGATCAGGCGGCCGAACAGGCCGGTCACCCCGATGACCGTCACCGCGACGCCGCAGAGCAGGTACGCCCCGACGGCCTCCCGGTACGGGTAGGAGGCGAGGCCGGTCACCAGCAGGGCCGCGCCGGGGGTGGACCAGGCGGTGATCACCGGCTGGCGGGTGCGCCAGCTGAGCAGCAGGCAGGTGAGCCCGCAGCCCATCGCGACGGCCCAGATCCAGGAGGCGGTGTGCGCGGCGTCCAGGTGCCCGGCGGCCGCCCCGGCGAGCACCACCACGAGCGGGCCGGAGAAGCCCACCGCGATGCAGACCAGCCCGGCGAGCAGGGCCGGCAGGGAGACGTCCCGGCGCAGCGAGGGCCGGGACGGCGGCAGTTGCGGTGCGGTCGGCGCCTCGAGCTGGTGTTCAGTCACCCGCGAAGTATCGCGGAGGGCCCGGCGGCAACGCTCTCAAAATATTTCCGGACCGGCCGGCGACCCCGGCGGGGACGGGCGTCTGTACGGGTGAAGGGCGGCGGAGAGCGGACCGGCGAGCACCGGAGGGGCGCGGAGACCGGCCACCGTCGACCTGACGGATCATCACCACACCGCCCCCTGGGGGAGCTCCATCATGCATACGCCCGCCATCTCCCGCCCGGCCGTCCTCGCCGCCGCCCTCGGCCTCGCCCTGGCGCTTGCACCCACCGTCGGCAGCACCGCCGCCGTCGCCTGCGGCGACGACGCCCCGGCGGCCGCCGCCCCGGTCGAGCGGCACCGGACGGACCCGGTCTCGGCCTTCCTGCCGGAGTCCGCCACCACGGTGGCGGCCGGCGGGCCGGCCGTCGGACTCGGTGTCGAGCTGGGCAACTTCACCGGCTCGGCCTACCAGCACCTGGCCCCCGGCTTCGCCGTGTTCGGCAGCGCGGACGCGGGCGGCAACAAGCTGGTGAACCTCCAGCCGGAGCAGCTGACCGTCGAGGTGATGGCCGACGGCGCCTGGCGCCGGCTGCCGCTGCGGCTCTCCTGCGACCCGACTCTGGTGGCCGACACCTCCTCGCTGGCCGCGCCGCTGGCGGACCAGCACGCGCGCCGGTACCTCTTCCGGCTCCGGCTGGCGGCCTCCGTCCCGGCGAAGATCGAGCAGATCGACGTGTACAGCGGCTCCACCGCGCAGAACCGCCCCAACCGGCGCACCCTCACCCTCACCCACCCGGCCGCCACCGCCCCGACCGCCGGCGGCTCCCGCTGACCGGCATGCGGAAGGGCCCTGCCCCCGGCCTTGGGTTCTAGTGGTCGTCGCAACACCCCAGCTCAAGGGGTGCGATGGACTTCGAGATCCGTGAGGACCGGACACCGCAGGGTCCTCGGAAGC